>JAOZPA010000073.1 GCA_029932985.1 Campylobacterales bacterium | reverse complement strand
TATCTTCTCTATTTATTTTCAGATTTTCATAGTTTAAGTTTAAAATTTCATTTAATTCTTTATCAATATCTTGATTTTTAGAAAAAATAATACCATTTTTTTTATACTCAATATCGTTTTCAATACAGGATAATAAATTAATAGTATTTAAAAGTTTTTTATCTTTTTTTGTATCGCAATAAAAATTTTCTTTATTATATTTTTCATTTGGAGTTATACAAGATTTAAACTTTTTTTTATCAATATCCTTACCACAACAAACTATAAAAAGATTAGAGTAATCTAATTGATTTTTTCTAAAGATAGAACGAGGTTTAAAATGTTCAATTTTTGTATAGGGAAAATCTATCCTTGACATACAATAGCAACAGATAAATCCTTGTTCTTCCAAAAGATATTTTCTTAAATCATTTAAAATATCTTTTGGAGAATTTTCATATTTTGCTTGACTAAATAATTCATCTTTTGAAAGACTGGCTCGATAAGTAGTTAAACTTGTAGGTTCTTTAGTTTTATTAATTTGTTTCAAAATTAATCTCTCCAAAACTCAAGTGAATTTCTTAGAACTAAAACATCTCTATCGTTATTTCCAATTATATTCTCTATTTCATCTATACAATTTTCAGCTTCATCATAATTATCATCTTCTAAAAGTTCTTTGCAATATTCTATTTTCTTTGAAATTTCAGGTATTCTACTGTTTTTTACACCCATCTCTTTTAACACCCATTTTATATCTCGACCATAAGCCAAAACATCATCTATTACTTCAATATTTCCATCTTCTTTTTTTCTAAGAATTCGTAGATATTCATTTTTACAACTTCCAATAATATGAGGTGAGTGAGTGGCTATAATTATTTGACAATTGTTTTTAATAGCAAAATTTTCATAAATTTTTAAAACTTTATTTTGCCAACTAGGATGAAGAGAAAGTTCAGGCTCATCTATTAAAATTACTTTATTTTTTATATCTTCTAAATAAAGATATAAAACTTTAGAAACTAATGTTTTTTCACCTGTAGAAATATCATCTATTAAAAATTTATCACCACTATATTTATTTTTGAAAAAAAGATTTCCCTCACCATCTCTACTATCAAATTCTATCTCTATATTTAAGTCTTGAAATATATTATCTATATATTCTCGAACTTTTTTAAATGCAACACTTGCTAAAATATCTTCACTCCATACAATTTTTTCTAAATATTTATGTATTAATTTTTTTATATTTTCAAGGTTTGTTTCAGTTGAAAAATAAATTATCTTTTCTTTATTTTTTTTAAAATTATAAATACTTTCCAAAAGTGTTGTTTTTCCACTACCATTAATTCCAGCAATTACAATAATAGGTAAAGGTTCACCATTCTTATTTTCAAAATTAATACTAAAGTTTTTAAAAATTTTAGTATTTTCAATAGAAAATGTATTAATTTTCAAATTATTCTCCAAGTTTTGATTTTTATTAGGTAGCTGTTAGGGGTCATAGACCCCTAGCCGATGGTTATTTACCAGCTTTTTTGGCAGCTCTTTTTCGTTTAGTTGGGTCAAGAGTTCGTTTTCGGATTCTGATACTTTTTGGGGTGATTTCTACTAATTCATCATCTTCAATCCATTCTAAGGCATTTTCTAGTGATAAATTTTTTGGTGGAATTAGCTTGATAGCATCATCTGCTCCCGAAGACCGAACATTTGTGAGTTGCTTTCCTTTTATCGGATTTACATCTAAATCATTTGGTCGTGAGTGTTCGCCTATAACAATTCCGATATAAACTTTGTCTTGTGGTTTTATAAACATCATTCCTCGCTCTTGCAATCCGAAGATTGAATAAGCTAGGGCTGTGCCGTTTTCCATAGAGATTAATGCTCCATTTTTTCGTTTATGGTTTGATGTCGTGAGGGGACGAAAATCTAAAAATGAGTGGTTCATAACTCCTTCGCCTCTGGTGTCTGTCAAAAATTCTCCTCTAAAGCCTACAAGTCCACGAGCGGGAATTTCAAATTCGATTCGCACAAAGCCATCACTGATTGGTTGCATCGAGGTCATAATCGCTTTTCGTTTTCCAATTTTTTCAATTACTGTACCGCTAAATTCATCAAGCACATCAATTGTCAAATGCTCATAAGGCTCTAGTTTGACTCCATTTTCCTCTTTGATGATAACTTCTGGTCGTCCTAAAGCAAACTCAAAACCCTCTCGTCGCATATTTTCTGCCAAAATTGTGATTTGAAGTTCACCACGACCTGAGACTTTAAATTTTCCCTCGCCTGAATTATTATATTTCATAGCGATATTTGTCTGCATCTCTTTGGCTAATCGCTCATCAATCCGATTAGATGTTACAAATTTACCCTCAAGCCCTGCAAGTGGTGAATCATTGACCAAAAATTCTACATTCAAAGTCGGCTCTTCAATATGAAGGGGGTCAAGTGGCAATGGATTTAAGGGGTCACAAACTGTATCACCCACATCTAGGGTTTCAAAACCTGCAATTGCTACAATATCACCCGAAATTGCATCATCTATGTCGATTCTCTCCAAACCTTTAAAACCTATAAGCTTAGAGATTCGCCCTTTGACTTTTTCGCCATCAGCTTTTACCAAAAGCACCTCTTGATTTTTAGCCACCAAACCATTAAAGATTCTTGCAATTCCAATCTTACCTACATAATTATCATAATCAAGGGTGAAAACTTGAAGTTGTAGAGGATTTGTATCTTCTCCTGAAGGACTTGGAACATTATCAATAATTGCATCAAAGAGAGGAATTAAATCTTTATCTTCATCCTCCATCTCGTGTTTTGCAAAGCCATTTTTTGCTGAAGCATACACTATTGGAAAATCCAACTGCTCATCGTTTGCCTCTAATGCGACAAATAGGTCAAAAATTTCATCAATTACTCGCTCGGGGTCAGAAGCTGGTTTATCAATTTTATTTATAACTATTAATGGTTTAAGTCCTAAAGATAGGGCTTTTTTGACCACAAATTTCGTTTGGGGCATTACACCCTCTTGTGCATCAACCAAAAGGAGCACACCATCCACCATCTTTAACACTCGTTCAACCTCACCACCAAAATCTGCATGGCCGGGGGTATCTATAATATTTATTTTTGTGTCTTGATATTGTATTGAAGTATTTTTAGCAAGAATTGTGATTCCTCGCTCTTTTTCCAAATCATTACTATCCATTACCCGTTCATCCATTGCTTGGAATTCACTAAATGTGCCTGATTGCTTTAATAATTCATCAACTAATGTGGTTTTTCCGTGATCAACATGAGCGATTACCGCTATATTCTTAATTTTCAAATATTTCTCCTAAATCTATTCTAAGTCAAAATTGTATCATAATAAATTATGTTATAATATTAAACGGGGAAAAAGGGTGGGGAAAATTTTAGGAAGGTTGAATTATGCAAAAATTTTCTCTAAGTCTTTTGATGATTGTATCCCTTATACTAACAGGTTGTTTTAAGAATGATAGTTGGCTAGAAAAGGTTGATGGAGTTTATTATGGTTTAATGTGGAGTGGTGGGGGTAATTTAGGTTGTACTACCACTTTTGAGGTTGATTTTAATGGAAATCTTACTGGAACTTATGTGATGCTTGAACCGTTAAGTGCGGAAGAGGGTGTGATTGATAAATGTGTGCTTTTGAAAAAGGGTAAATTTCAATGCAAGTGGCGAGATTTATATGGTTTTGGTGATGTGGAGTTAGAATTTACGAGAGGTTTTAATAGTTTTAAAGCGATTTGGAATGATGAGGGGGAGTTTGAGCAAAGTTTTCCGTGGATTGGTAAAAAAGATAGTCCACATATTCAAAAAGCTAAAATTATTTTAGAGACAGTAGATGTGAATAATCTTTTCAAAAAGATTACTGACCACCATTTTAATCAAATTATCAATATCTATCCAATGATTAAAGATAATAAAACTATTTTTTATGATTATTATAAAAAATATTTAAGTTTTAGTGGTGTTAAGGAGGAGTTGGTATCATTTATCATATCTCAATTTTCAAAAAATACTCTACATAAACTTTCAAAAAAAGAGAATAATAGGACTAGCGAGAGTCAGGAGATGATAAAATCTATTGAGTTTCAAAGTGTTGTGATTGGCAGAAGTAAGGCAAATAAACATTTTGATGAGTTTTTAGATATGATGGATAAAAAGGAGAAAAATGAGAGTAGTGCTAAAACATCACACACCGCTGAAGGTTTGTAGTGATGCGATTAGAACTTGTTGGCAAAGTTTTGATAAAAGTGATGATGGGGGTGAGGCAGACTTAGCCCTCATCGATAGAGTTGGAAATAAGTTTAAACACAGCTCAACACTTGAGCATTTACAAATGATTTGGTTTTTTGAGGAGGTCAATAACTTAGAGACCAAAGAGTTAATACAGCTCTTTGAAAAAAATCCGTTTAGCTATGTCACAGAGAAAAAAGACAGTCACTACATAGTTTCATCTAATGTTAGAGCCTTACAGCAATTAGACTTGCCATCTGATACATTAAGTTTATTGTTGCCTAATGAATATAGTTACTTATTTAGAGGTATTTAATTGAGTTTAAAACTAATAAAAGACTTAGGTATGCAGAAAGAAAAAGGGTGTACAAGAAGATGGTGTGTAGCTGAATGTTCTTATTGCGGTACTTGTGGTGAACATAGGACACAGTCAATCAAGAACAAGAAAAGCTGTGGTTGTGCTAAATTCCTAAAAGCTAGATTTACTCATGGATTATCAGCTACTAGGCAGTATCAAATTTGGGTAGATATGAAGGATAGGTGTGATAATCCAAAAAACAAATCATATATAAGATATGGTGAACGAGGCATAACCTATGACCCAATCTGGGTAACATTTGAAGGTTTTTGGAAAGATATGGAAGAAGGTTATTCTGATAATTTAACTATAGAACGGAAGGATAACTCTCTAGGATATATTAAAAATAATTGTGAATGGGTCACTATTCAAGCACAAGCTAAGAATAGAAATGCTATTAACACTTTTAAAAAAAGAGAAGTTACCTCTTACGGTAAAAAAGTTACTATGGAACAACTTAAATCTTTTGCAGAAAGATATAAGTTAGCTAAATATGGTGAAAAAGGAATTATTGTGCGAGAAGTTGTTAAGTCTTTGGGTATAGCAGAATCAACTGCTAAGATATATTTATCTCAATATATGAGAGGTAAGCTATGCAAGTTGATTTAGTTTTTTATTCGGATGTTTGTACAGAGACCTATAAAGAGCATTTAAATTATAACTTTTATATTCAAGGAATTTCACGAGCATTACTCCAAGAATTGTGCCGTCACAGAATTGCAAGTTTAAGTGTAAAAAGTACACGATATACTCTTAAAGAACTCAAAGATGAGGATAGTTTTAGTGAAAAGGATTTGAAAAGAGCTGAAAAATATTTGGTATTTACAGATATAAAAGAGGTAAATATTGCAAGTTTAAAGGCTCTTGAAAATCTACGGCGATTGGTCAAAAGTGGGGTATCAAATGATAAAGTGAAATATTGTTTGCCAGAAAGCTACAAAACTGAACTTCATTGGAGTGTAAATGCTAGGAGTTTGCAAAATTTTTTAACTCTAAGAAGTGATAAATCTGCTCTTTGGGAGATTCGAGATTTGGCAAAAAAAATCTACAATGAAATTCCAGATGAACATAAATATCTTTTTACTATAAAAAATAGTTAAATTTCAAGTCGTACTCTTTTTGATTACGACTTGAAATAATGATATAGTGCGTTTTGGGGACTTAAGCCAAAACGATTCTATCTCCCCCCATATCTATTCCATTCTGTAAAGCTTTTTCCGCTTTTTTGATAAACTCCACCTCATGATTTATATCTGTTCGGGTGAACCATACTATCCCAAAACTACAAGTTATATTGTTTAACTCTGCAAATCTCGTGGCTCGAATATCGCTTATAAGTTTTTCTGCAAATCCAACCGCTCCATCGCTTCCTGTTTCTGGGGCTACAATGATAAATTTATGGTCATGCCAATTACCGATAGAATCAAGGTCTCTAATATTTTTTTTGATACTTCGAGCCACATCTTTTTGAGCTTGGTTTGTTATCTCTTCGCCAAATCCAGTAAATATACTTTCTAGATTATCAATTTGAAAAATCAAAATAGAGAGTTTGGAATTGTATCTTGATGCTCTTTTTATCTCTAAATTCAAAATATTTTGAATGGCATCTACTCTTTGAATATTTAATGTTAAATCACGGGAAAATTCCAAATCTTTCTTGTTTTTAGAAAACTCTTTATGAAGTTTAAATTTCTGCTTGTCAAAAGAGATAAAAAAACTTATATTTTCAGCTAAACTTTTGAGAATTTCATTTAAATCATCATTTATAGATTTTTTTGATTCAAGTAAAACAGTTATCATTCCAATAATTTTTGAGTTCTTTTTTGAAATCAATGCAATATTTACAATCCCCCAAACGTCCAAAGATTTTATAGGCGGTTCGATTTTTTTTTGGCTAAAGCCGAGCTGTTTTTGATATTGTCTGACAATAATTTGAGAAATAACGGTATTATTTTGACTCTCCACTGATATAATCTTTTTTTCCCCAGTATATGGGATAAATGAGCTATCAAAATTAACTATTTCCAAATTCTTGTTACTCTCCAGAGAAATTATAACTTTCTGAAACTTATATCTCTCCTCAATCAGCTTAGATACTTGCACTAATCTATATTTAAGAGCCATAGAGTTAGAGATTAAAGATTTATTAATTTTATTAAAAAATACCGATGAAGTATCTTTTTTATCACCCTTTTGTAAATTTTTTTTATTGTTAGTTGAGTGAGGAATAAATAAAAATGACAACATTAAAATAATCATAAAGATAAATATGAAAATAGCAATTCTAACAACAAAATCTGCTTGATTTGGTTCTCCTAAAAAAGTTGAAATCAATGGACTTCCATTTACCATTGAGCTTTTTACACAATCTGCAAACCAATAAAAAATTCCTACTAAAAAAGAAAATATCACTCTATTTCTCATATTCCTATCCATCTATAACTCCCTATTTAAAAATAATCCCATCTATGGAATTTTTTGCAACAAACTCTATCTGGCTATAACTATTACTTATAAGTAAAATCTTGGCATCTATCAAATAATCATCTGCAAATTTTTGGGCATCTAATGATAATTTTTTTTTAACTAAAATATACTTAGGGTTAAATGAATTAACTAGTGCAATTTGTGTTAAGTTTTTGACCCCTACGGCAAATTTAATACTATGTTTTTTACAAAAATTTAAAATCTTCAAATTTTTTTTGCTAAATTTCACTAAAACCGTAGAATTTGGTAAAGTTTGTGCAATTGAATCCACATCTTTAACTTCGTATAAACTCTCACTCTCAATTAATTTATGCCCAATAATTATCATTTTACAACCGCACACTCTTTAGAGCAATAAAATTTACCCTCCTTGATGATTGCATCTTTGGTACTCACAAAAGTTTCACATTTATAGCATTCCACCATCACATCATCGTCGATACTCTCATTTTTTGCACTTTTAGTTTTTTCATCTTTTGAGCTATCCCTCTCTCTTCTCTTGAAAAAAGCCAAATAGATAACCAAAAGTACAAATATAACTATAAATATTTTAACCATTAAATTGCCTTATAAATATGTAATTTCTAAAATCTCGTTTGATTATTTCGTACTCAAAATCACCACTCATTTTCATCTCATTTTCTAAATTACTACCTTTATAGAAAAGAAACTTTGTGTTTTTTGAGATAATCTTTTTTGAAATTTTAAATAATAATTCCATCTCTGTAACTGCACGGGAGGTGATTAAATCAATCTCTAACCCCTCTATCTGCTCCACTCGCTTAGGTATAATTGTGATATTTTTAAGCTTCAATGAAACCTTAGCCAAAGTCAAAAATGCCACCCTTTTTCTATTTGGTTCAACTAAATATATTTTGACATTAGGTAAAGCAAAGGCTAATATAATTGCGGGAAATCCAGCCCCCGTGCCGATATCTAAAATAGTTTTTGGATTTTGAATATATGGCAGTGGAAAGATAGAATCATAGATATTCTCAATAATTTTATCTGCTGTTTTTGCCCCAGTAATATTATGAATTTTATTATATTCAAGCAAAAGTAAAATATATTTTTTAGATAATTCATAAAAATCCTCATCAAGATTTATCCTGTTTTCAACTAATTTTCTTTTTAATTTTTCCAACTCATTCTCAATCAAGATGTCCCAACTTTCTTTTTTTAGTATTTAAATAATCCTCATTATATAAATTTGGTTTAATTTTTAATGGAATTCTCTCTATAATCTTTATATTAGCTAAAGATTTTATTTTAGCAGGATTATTTGTAAGTAATTTTATCTTTGTAATCTTAAAATGAGATAAAATTTTCTCCGCAATGTCATATCTTCTCAAATCCGCTTCAAAACCCAATTGATGATTTGCCTCAACCGTATCAAATCCCCTATCCTGCAGGGCATAAGCATTTACCTTATTAAGCAAACCAATATCTCGCCCCTCCTGCTTTAGATAAATCACCATTCCACCATTTTTTGCAATAATCCCCAAAGCCTCCTCCAACTGCTCCCCACAATCGCATTTCCTACTCCCCAATGCATCTCCCGTCAAACATTCACTATGAATTCGCACAATCGGAATCTCTACAAAAGGCTCTTTATAAATAGCAATATGCTCCTTGCACCCCTCCTTAAAAGCTTTTATCTTAAAATCCCCATTTCGTGTAGGTAATTTTGCTTCATTTGAAATCTCTAATTCCATTAAATCTCTTTCTTAAATTTTTTTTATAATTCTAACAAAAATAGATGAAAATTATGGTTAAGGTGTAAAAAATTATTTTTTACTTCAAAATTTAGTAAAACTAAAGATATTTTTGATACAATCTTCAATTAAGTTTTAATAAAAAATATTGATACAATGGAGAAATTATGGATTGGGGAAAAGTAGTATATATTTTCTTTGCTTTAATGAGTTTGACAACGACCGCTGGATTTCTATATGAACACAATGCAGTGTTACTTTTTGTGGCTGCAAGTATTAATCTGGTATCTACACTTCTGAAAATTGGGGTAAAAAATGTTTTGTCGGCGGAGCTTTTTGCATCTTCGCTCGTAGCAGATTTGCATCTAATCCCAGCTTTTGTGTATTTTGAGGTCTATGGTGAAACCAAAACCGCTATTGCTCTTGCGATTGGAGCAATTGTGGCAAATATATTTTCAATGATAATCGTGGCTATTGAAGCATCAAAAATTAAAGAGGAGTTTTAGTTGGAGTACAATTTTAATGAAATAGAGAAAAAATGGCAGAAATATTGGAATGATAATAGTTCTTTTGAGCCAAGTGATGACAGAACAAAAAAGAAAAAATATATTTTGAGTATGTTCCCATATCCAAGTGGCAGAATCCACATGGGGCATGTGCGAAACTATTGTTTAGGCGATGCGATTGCACGAAACTTCCGAAAAAAAGATTACAATGTGCTTCATCCAATTGGTTGGGATAGTTTTGGAATGCCTGCAGAAAATGCAGCGATTAAACACAAACTTCATCCAAAAAAGTGGACTTATGAAAATATAGATTATATGAAAAAAGAGTTAAACTCTTTGGGTCTTAGTTTTTCAAAAACTCGTGAATTTGCTACCAGCGATGAACTTTACACCAAATGGGAGCAAGAGTTTATCATCAAAATGTATGAAAACAGGTTGCTCTACCGAAAATCCACCACCGTTAATTGGTGTCAGTCGTGCCACACAGTTTTGGCAAATGAGCAAGTGGTCGAGGATTGCTGTTGGCGGTGTGATAACAAAGTGGCTCAAAAAGAGATGCAGGGTTATTATTTGGCAATCGGTAAATATGCTCAAGAACTTTTAGATGATTTAGAGGGTTTAAAGGGTGGTTGGCCCTCACAAGTTTTGACGATGCAGGAAAATTGGATAGGTCGAAGTGAGGGGCTGGAGTTTGATTTTAATCTAAGTGAAGATTCAAAAGAAAAACTGGGTAATAATTTTGATAAATATACAGTTTTCACCACTCGTCCCGATACTATCTATGGGGTTAGTTATTCAGCTCTTGCTCCCGAACACAAAATCGTGAAATATATAATTGATAATAGATTAATTAGTGATGAGAAAATTGCAAAAATTAAAGCGATGCAAAAAGTTAGTGAAAGAGATAGAGCGACCGAAGATAAGATAGGTTTGGATTTAGAGATTGAGGTCATACATCCCCTCACCGCTGAAAAGATTCCAGTTTGGGTAGCAAATTTTGTGCTTATTGGATATGGTGGTGGAGCAGTTATGGCAGTTCCCGCTCACGACCAAAGAGATTTTGAATTTGCAAAAAAATATGATTTAGATATTAAAGAGGTCATCGCAGGTTCGACACAATCAAACGAAGCATTTACAGGTGAAGGTAAATTAATAAACAGCGGAAAATATAATGGCTTTAAAAATAATAAAGCTAAGAAATCAATTATTTACGATTTTGAACAAAATAACTTAGGCAAAAAACAAATAAATTTTAAATTACGAGATTGGGGAATTTCGAGACAAAGATATTGGGGCGCACCAATTCCATTTATACATTGTGACAGTTGCGGTTTGGTGGCAGAAAAAAGTGAAAATCTTCCCGTTGCACTGCCTGAAGATGTGGAGATTACGGGTGAGGGAAATCCATTAGACAACCACCCAACTTGGAAAAATTGCAGTTGCCCAAAATGTGGGGCTGATGCAATTCGTGAAACAGATACATTAGATACTTTTGTGCAATCTAGTTGGTATTTTTTCAGATATGCCACAAATCCAAAAAGTTGGAAGCAAGAGGGGATAAATAGAGAAGATAGCGATTATTGGATGGAGGTTGACCAATATGTGGGTGGAATTGAACATGCGATTTTACATCTGTTATATTCCAGATTTTTCACAAAAGCTCTTCGTGATATGGGAGTTGTAGCAAATAGTGAGCCTTTTAAGAATTTGCTAACTCAAGGTATGGTGCTAAAAGATGGCTCAAAAATGAGTAAATCTAAGGGAAATACTGTTGACCCAGATGGTTTAATTAAAACTTATGGTGCTGATACTGCACGGCTTTTTATACTGTTTACTGCACCTCCCACAAAAGAGTTAGAGTGGAATGATAGTGCAGTTGAGGGTTCGTTTAAATTTATCAAAAGATTAGTTGAACGAAGCAAAAATGTAACTATTTCTGAGGAGTTACCACAAATCAACCACTCATCGTTAGATAAAAAAGAGAAAGAGGCTAGACGAAAAATCTATCTGGCTTTGCAAAAATCAAATGAAGTTTTTGAAAAAAGTTTGACTTTTAATACTCTAATCGCATCCTCTATGGAAGCGATGAATGCCCTAAATGAGCAAAA
>JAOZPA010000198.1 GCA_029932985.1 Campylobacterales bacterium | reverse complement strand
TCGCTTTGTAATCACTCGCCACATTTACATCTAGCATTTTTTTAGGCATTCTACATCTTTTATAATCAAAATTTGAGATAAAATAGTTTAGCAATGTTGCATTATAGATTCTCTCATCTGCTTCGCTGTTAAATAGATAACCATTATACCAAATTTTAATTTTATCAAGAAATTCTTTTTTATCTACATCTTCACACTCTTTAAATATCGATTGCTCCAAAGAATACTCCGCCTCTTGCTGAGTAAAACCAGCCATTGCATTAAAGTTCTCATTATGTGAAATATTAGCAACAATATTAAATCCACTGCTCAAACTATCTAAAGTAATTGGAGTTACCCCCGTGATAAACATCTTTTGAATCGTTCCAGTTTGAGTTGCCCCCTTTAACACCTCATAAAAACTTCGTACAAACCCACCCTTGCTCACCACCTTCAAAAACTCATCCATATTGTGAGCCAAAATTGCATTTGCAAACTGGTCATATTCATCTATCAACAGATATATTTTATCATCTTCAATCACATCAAAAAAATGTTTTATCAACTCCGAAGGACTCTTGATGCTTCTAAGCCCTTTTGTATATTCTCTATAACCATATCTTACAAAATATCGATGAACCGCAGAATTTATATTATCTCTAAAAGCTTTATAAATAGTTTCCATCCCATCATCAGTATTAATCCCCGAAAACTCCATAAACAAAATTCGATAACCATTTTTCATAGCCGTTGGATTTTTCCCAATATAGGTATCCCCAAACATCGCCTCAAACTCATCTGCAGAATTTTCATCATAATAATACTGCAAAGTCGATAAAAACAGCGATTTTCCAAACCGCCGAGGTCTCAAAAATATTCTAAAACTCTCATTTAAATTCTCTAAAGTCTCAATATATTTAGTTTTATCCACATACATATAATCATTATTAATCTTTATTTTTCTAAAATTACTCTCACCATAAATTATTTTTTTCATCTCTTTATCCTTTTAGTTTAATTTAATTAAAACAAAAAAATCTTAATTTTAAATATAGTTTTTTCTCTTAAAATATGTATAAAACCTTAATTTTTTCACCAATTACTCCAGTAGTTAAGCAAAAAACTTAATTCAAATCTGCACTATTATTTGTTATAAAAATCATATCTTATTTAATTCTTATTCCTAAAGGGAGAAGTTTTAGGACTTATTACAAACATCAATAGATATAAAAATCAAAAGTGAAAGTATCAAAAAGTAATCTAATCGTTTTTTTATTGACAAAGTTTTTGAAATATCATCTTTTGTTATCTCCATTTTGCCATCACCAAATTTTGATTTTTTTTTAATTTTGCCAAAATATGAGGTATCGCTACCCAAAGTTACATCAATCGCTCCAGCCATCGCCGAGATTGGATAACCTGCATTTGGGCTTTCATGGAGTTTGCCATATCTAAAAATTGCAAAAAAACTTTTCTTACTAATAAAAAGTAGAACAATTAAAAAAGCAGTTATTCGTGAGGGGATAAAATTTGCCATATCATCAAGTTTGGCACTAAATTTCCCAAAATTTGAATATTTTTGATTTCTATAACCAACCATACTATCTAAAGTATTTATCGCTTTATAGATAAAAAGTGCCGTAAATCCAAAGAAAAAAAGGTAAAAAAGTGGAGCAATAACTCCATCGCTTAAATTCTCAGCATAAGTTTCAATTGCAGATTTGTTTATATCACTTTGACTTAAATTTGCAGTATCACGGCTAACTAAAAATTTGATATTTTGCGGATTATCTATTATATCTTTAACCGAATCATAAAGCATTTTAGAGGCAATCCCCATCGAGCTAATAATCCCAAGTAGCCAAAATGGCAAAATGTTTTCTAAAATAAAACAGAGTATGAAAACAATTAAAAGAAGTGAAAATGTTAAAATAAAACCTAAGAAAATTGAATCTTTATAAAACTTTTTCTCAAACCAAGAGATATAATCTCCCATAAAAATTACAGGATGTTTTATAAATCTAAACTCACCAAAAAATTTATCAATCACAAAAGCAATTAGTGTAATAGTTGTAAAAAACAATTTAATCTATCTCATAATTTTTGCCACAAGGATATTATTTTAATTTTTCTTGTCGTACTATCTCAATAATTTCTTTTTTGACAAATTGCAAATTTCTATAAATCTCTTTTAAATCTTCTATATTTGTGCTATTAAAAACTTTTGATATAAAATATTGATATTTATCTTTTCCTAATTTTTCCAAAATCACAAAATTCCAAATAGCCCCTGTAAGGAAAGCTCCTCGAATAGTTTTAGTTTTATTTAGTTCCACCGCCGAAATCATCTCTGCCAAAAGTTGCGGTCGGGGATTTCCAAACTCTTCTGCTTTTTTGAACTCTTGAATAAAAAAATAGGGTTTTTCACAATCAACTAAACCCTTTGCAAAAACAAAATCAACATTTCCATTAAAAATAAATCTATCAGTTTCATAACTTAAAGCTGCTTCATAAAATCCTCTAACTTCATCTTTATATGATAAAAACTTAACTTTATTTAAAATTGGAGCTATAAAATACATCTTTAACTCATCCTCATTATAAGTAGAAATCAATTTTCTATTTTCAGTCAATAGAGTATCTAAAAAATCAAAAGTTTCCTCATTTATGGTAATTTTATTATTTAACCATTCTTCAAAAATAGATTCATCTAAATTTTTTTTAATATTAACTAATTTTTTTAACTCCTTATCTCTAATCCTACTAAAACTATAAGTTGGAATTTCAGGAATAGTTTTTTTAATCCCTTCTAGTTTTAAAATCCTTTTTTCTAATTCTTCATTCTTTTTTAATAACTCTTTATTTGTCATAATCTACTCCTAATTATTTTTTGAATATTATAGCACAAAAGGTTTAAAGCCCCCGCACGGAAATCGGAACCCAAAATTTATTTCGGGCTTTTTGTAGCTTTGTGTAAAGAGCAAACTTTTATTTTATTTGTGGTTCAAA
>JAOZPA010000007.1 GCA_029932985.1 Campylobacterales bacterium | reverse complement strand
TAAAGACAAAATTAAATTTTTTTGAAAGAATTCCTTTTAATTATAATCTCTTGCCCCATTATTTAATTTTCATACGGGAACTTTGGGCTATTTGGTATCAAAAATATCCGAATTTATATACTGAACAAATCCGCTAGGCTCTTTGACTAAAAACACGATTTTCTCCATATATCCATCTTTTTTCAACAAAGCGGAATTATTGGTATTGTATTTTATCTTTTGGTCAGGTTTTGCCTTGAATTCATCGTATCTATTTAATGCATTTTGATAGGTTGTGCTGTGGTTTTCGATACTTGAGACATAGATTTGGTGAACATTTTTGAAGTAGATAAAAGTAACATTTAGTGCAAATGTTTTGTTGATAATTGTCAAATCGATAAATCTTGTGGAGGAGTTTTTAAATTTTGCTTTACTTGGAGTTATGTTGCTTCGCCACATTGCATACCAGTCACTTTTCATTGCATATCCGATATGAGTATAGATTTTTTTTCTCACTTTTGGGAAGTCTGAGTCGAGTGAGAGGTCTAATTCTGCAATAACTTTATTGACTAAGCTTTTATGGTCTGCTGGGATGTTTGAGAAGTTGTCTTTATTTTGGGCAACGCTACCTAATGAAAATAGTTTGAGGCTCAAAATTGTAATTAGAAATATTTTCTTCATTAAAAGTTCCTTTCTAGTTCCTTTTCTATTCCGTTAATGTATATTTAATTGGTTTTGTGTTTGCTTTTGGTGTGATAAATCGATTTTGAGCAAAAGTTGAGAGGATAGTTCTAGCTCTTCGTTTACTAATTTTTAAAATATCAGCAAACTCCAAACTGGTGATTGTGCCATTTTCTAAGATATAATCTTTGACAATTTTTTCTCTCTCTTCAAGTTTTGACTCATTTAATTCAAATAGCTTAATCGCTTTTAAACGAATAATATCATAAACAATATCCATACTTCGCAGATAGAAAACTATCCAATCACTAATATCACAACCCTCACGGTGGTCGTAAAAATCTTTACCAAAATCTAAAAAATGGTAATATTCACTTAAGTTTTCCTCATAATAGTTATCGAGTGCAATTAATTTACGAGTATCATAACCATTTTGTCGCAATAGATATTCACTAATAACTCTAGCACTTCTGCCATTTCCATCTAAAAATGGGTGAATTGTGACATATTGATAGTGAAAAACGGCAATTTTGATGAGGGGGTGAACAGTTTGGCTATGATACCACGAAATCAATCTATCCATAAGTTTAGGGACATCTCTAGCACGGGGAGGCATATAGATAACTTCGCCCGTAGGTCTGCAAATGGTATTTTGAGATTCTCTGAAATTATGGGATTCTTCATTCAAAATATGATTCATCAAAATATTATATATCTCAAAAATAATCTCTGTCGAAATTTTTTCATTTAAACAGGAGATATAATCCAAACTTTTTTTATAATTTTTAATCTCATCAATATCTTTTTGCCTTGCCACAATCTCTTCACCCTTGAGCATCGTTTCCACTTTTTCTAAAGTTATCAAATTCCCCTCAATTTTGGTGGAATAATGGGTAGATTTGACAATCGCTTTTTGGTGAAGTGACTGCTCAATATTTCGAGGAAGAGGCAAAGCGGAGATTATCGCATTTGATGCTGAAATATTTGAAATATGCTCTATAATTTTATTTGTTATGGAAAACTTGACCATCTTTTAGCACCTTTATAATCGCTTTTGGATATATTTCATATTCCAACTCCTGCATTCTTTTTTGAAAACTTTCAAATTCTTCATCATCAAATTTTTCAATCGCCATCTGAGAGATAATTTCACCACCATCTAACTGCTCATTTACAAAATGTACGGTGACCCCTGCTATTTTCATCGGTGACTCAAAACTTTTTTCCATCGCTTTTTCACCCTTGAAAAGTGGCAAAATTGAGGGATGAATATTTATAACAGATGAGATATTTTGGGTAAAAATGGGGCTTAGGATTCTCATAAATCCAGCTAACACTACCAAATCTGTATTTAATGAGTGAATCTGCTCCACCAGTTTTTCATCAAATTTTTCTCTGTTAGTAAATTTTTTATGCTCAATCACAAAAGTTTGTACACCAAATTTCTCTGCTCGTTTGAGTCCAAAAGCATCACTTTTATTGCAAATCGCCCCCACTACCTCTATCTCCATACCATCAAAATTTTTTTTGTGTAACTGCTGGATTATATTTTCTAAATTTGTGCCATTTCCACTAAAAAGTATAACTATTCTTTTCATTTTTACTCTCCAAATAAAATTATTTCATAAACACTTTTAGTTTTTACCAAACTTCGACAATTGCTATTTGGATTTTTGACTTTATCTAACTCATCTTCCAAATATCCAACTTTACTTTCAAGCTCCTCAACTTTCTCTTTAAATTGCAAAATAATATCCACCCCAGCCAGATTCACACCTAAATCTCTAGTCAATCTCAAAATCATTGTAATCCTATCTATATCTTTTTGCGAATAAAGTCTCATCTTGCCATCGGTTCGTGAGGGATGAACCAACCCCTCTCGCTCATATTGCCTCAAAGTTTGCGGATGAATATTTAGCACTTTTGCCACCACACTTATGAGATAAACAGGCTCTTCATAACCGTGCATCTAAACCTCCTCTGGCAATTTTTTTCTCATCATCTCTACCAATTCCCCATCAAGCACCTCTACATTTGGCAACATCACATTAAGTTTTAGATACAGATTACCTTTGATTTTTGTTTTCCGATTTTCCACCCCAAGGTCTCGAACTCGCATTTTTTTGCCACTTCCAGTCCCCGCAGGAATTCTAATATTAATATCTTTATATAGAGTTTTTACCTGAATCTTCCCACCAAAAAGTGCAGTTTTCAAAGAGATATTTAAATTTTTGGTTAAATCATCATCATCTCTCTCATACTCTGGCGAATCCCCAACACTAATAATCAGCACCAAATCCCCTCGCTGATTTCGATAACTTTTACCCTTATTTCGTACTTTTAATTTATCACCATTTGAAATTCCTGTAGGAATTCTAATATCAAATCTATCACCTGTAATTGAGATAGTGTGCTTTCCACCCATCACCGCCAAATTAAAAGGTATAGTAATTTTGGCACTCATATCTAAGTTTGGTTGTGAAAATCCATCAAATCCACCTCCCATTCCACCAAAGCCACCCATTCCGCTTTGACCTCCAAAACCGCCAAATCCACTCTGACCACCGCCCATCTGTCCACCAAAAATTGAACGAAGAATATCATCTAAATCTGCTTGACCCTGCCGTTGAGCAAAATCGTGAAAATTCTGTCCCCCAAACATTTGGTCACCATATTGGTCATATTGGTTTCGTTTCTCCTCATCACTCAAAATCTCATAAGCTGCATTTATCTCTTTAAATTTTTCCTCTGCCCCAGCATCTTTATTTATGTCAGGATGATATTTTCTAGCAAGTCGCCGATAACTTTTTTTGACTTCACTAGCACTAGCACTGCTATTAACCCCTAATGTCTCATATAAACTTTTACTCATATACTATAACTCCAATTAAATTAGGCAACATTATATCAAATCTATCATTAAAGTTTAGTCTATTAGTATCAATTTAGTATAATAAAATTTCATCGGTGAGGGGATTTTTGATATAGTAAAAGAATTGGAACTTAAAGCCCCAATCCTAAATTTTTAAAGCTACAACTTTTTAAAAAAGCAACTCTTCATTTATATCTACACTTGTTGATTCCCGCTTGATTGGGAGTTTAGAAATATCTGTGAACAACTTTTTCTTACCATTTATCACAATACTATGAACCCCTTGAGGGACTTTGAACTCTCTGGTGGTGTGAGGATTTTTCTCCAAATATCTATCCATAAAATATTTAAATACTGGAGCAGAAACCGCCCCTCCCGTAGCCTTGTAGCCTAGAGGTTTATTATTGTCTCGTCCAAACCAAACGATAGTTTGAATTTCGGGTGAAAAGCCACAAAACCAAGCATCTACATTATTGTTAGTTGTTCCAGTTTTTCCAGCTAATTCCCAATTCTCAGTTTTCACACTTCTTCCCGTACCTCGATTAACCACTTCTCGCATAATATCAATGAGCAGATAACTCTGTTCGGGATAAACAAAAGCATTTTTTTCTGACCTGATAATCTTAGTTTCGCCAAAACGATTTTCGATTGTGCTTATCAGACGAGGCTTAACTTTGACTCCATAATTTGAGACAATCGTATAAAGCTCACTTAATTTCATCGGTGAGATTCCAAAACTTCCAAGGGAAAATGAGAGATTTCGCTGAATATCTTCAAACCCAAATTTTTTCACATCATCATAAACCTTATCCATCCCCACTGAATTTACGAGATTGATAGTCGCCAAGTTCCGTGAGTGTACAAGAGCATTTTTTAGTGTCACCATCCCTTTAAAATTGCTACCATAATTTTTTGGAGCCCAAATCTTACTTCCATATTTATAAACTCTCGAAATATCGGCAATTTCACTATCGGGATTATATCCATTATTTAAAGCAATCTGATACAAAAATGGTTTAAAACTACTCCCCGGTTGCCTACTCGTTTGGGTGGCTCGATTGAAATTACTCTGTTTATAATTTTTCCCACCAATGAGGGCTAAAATCTCACCTGTGTTCTGTTTCAAGACCACCATCGCACCATTTAAACTTTTTCCTCTTAATTTTTTTTCATTTACAAGTCTTCTGTAACCAAAATTTATAGCCTCTGTTCCAAGTTTTTGTAGCTCATAATCCAAAGTCAAATGAATCTGATAGCCCCCATATTGAATATCCTCAAACTCCTTTCTCCCTCGCTTCAAAACCTCATCCACAATATATGGAGCGATATTTTTAGTCAAAGTATCATCATAAACGGTAGGTCGAATATTTTGAGATTTGAGATATTCATTGTCATTTATCCACCCCAAAGTGTGCATACGATTCAACACAATATTTGCCCGACTAAGTGAAAATTCATAATTTCGTGTGGGGTTATAAAAGTTTGGCGAACGAGGAGCACCTACAAGCATTGAAATCTCTTTTAAATTCAACTCATCCAAATTTTTACGAAAATACCCCTGAGCGGCGGTTTTGATACCATAATATCCGTGACCAAAATAAACCTCATTGAGATACCTCTCCAAAATCTCCTCTTTGGTCAAAAGTGTTTCTAACTTTAAAGAGATAACCGCCTCATTTATCTTTCGGATTAAAGTTTTTTGAGAGGTCAAAATCTCATTTTTAACCAATTGTTGCGTAAGTGTACTTGCACCCTCTGTCAACTTTCCAGCTTTAACCGCCTTGATAATCGCCCGTGTAATAGCCTCTACATTGACCCCCGGATGTTCAAAAAAAGCAGTATCCTCAATCGCCACCAATGCCTCGATGACTCGGGCAGGAATATCCTCATATTTTACATAGATTCGATGCTCTTTTTTAAAAAGATTCGCCAACAACACACCATTTCTGTCATAAATTTGGGTGGTTAAATTGGGATTATAATCGATTAACTGATAGGCATCAAACCTCACTTTTGAGTAGATATAGTAAAATCCAACCCCAAAAGCTAAAGCCCCAGCTACCAATAAAAAAAGTAAAACATATAACACATATCTCATCAAATCTCCTAGATTCTGAATTTTCGATTTTTAAAACTCGACTCGACCAAGGTTTTTGTATATTTTTGTTTGGGGTTTTTGACCACCTCCAAAATATCACCCTGTTCAATAATTTTGCCATCCCGAATAATAGCAATTTTTTTACAAATTTTCAAGCTAGAATCTATATCATGAGTCACAAAAAGTGTTTTGAAGCCATTTTGTTTCTGCAAAGAGTTTATCAAATCCAAAATCCCATCTTTACTACCACTATCAAGTGCCGTCGTGGGTTCATCAAGCAAGAGAATTTTCGGATTACAACTAAGAGCAAAGGCGATTGTGACTCGTTGAAGTTGTCCTCCACTAAGCTCAGGCGGATACCTCTCCAAAAAATTCTCATCCAACTCCACCATCTCCATATACTCTCTAGCTTTCTGCTCATCTATCAAAAACTGATTTTTGATTTTTGTCAAAGGTGAAAGAGCGGTGAAGGGGTTTTGAACCACAATCGACACACTAGCACCTCTTTTAAGCTCAAATGGCGAATCATAATCAAATGATGAGGTCAAATTTTGTGGTAACATCCCCAAAATCGCTTTCAAAGTCAAACTCTTTCCACTCCCACTCTCACCCACCAAAGCAAACGAATCCTCAATGGCAAATGAGATATCATCTACCAAAATCTTCTCACCATCTTTTATAGTCAACGACTTACAAATAAAACTCAATCTATCTTCCTCTTCTCTATTTAAATTATTTGGATTAAGAACCCCTCACCGATGTTTTGTTTTAGTTACTTTTTGTAGGATTTTAATTCTCATTATAAATTATACACTAAATTTTATTCTTTTTGGCTTTTAGGATTTTTGCTTCACCCATATTTTTTAATTCAAAATAACATTTTCGTTTGGGGACTGGAATATAATACACTATATCTTTTATTTTTAGAAATATGTAAATTATTATCGTATTTAAAATAGTTATAAAAGAACTACTTAAAATTAAAAAAACTTCAAAGTTTTATTATAGTACAATAGTTATAATTTAAAAAAAGGTTGGATATGATGATAAGGTTTCTGTTTTTGATTGTAATAGTAAATTCATTACTTTTTAGTGGGGATGAGGGTACGACAAATGAAAATAGTGTGAATTGGTTTGCGTGGAGTGAAGAGGTGTTTGATAATGCGGGGTTGGATGATAAATTGATATTTCTTTCTATTGATGATGTGGATTGTCATTGGAGTTATTCTATGCAAGAGGAGTCTTTTGAGGATAAGAAGATTTCTACGATTTTAAATCAGGATTATATGGCTATTACGGTTAATCGTGAAGATATTGAGAATATGGCTGAGGGTTTTGGGGCGGTGATGAATTCACTTGCTGGGTTGAAGCAGACTTATCCTATTAATATGATTTTGACTCCGAAGAAGGAGATTTTGTTTTTGAAGAATTATGTTCCTCGGTCTGATGGTTATGGAGCGGAGGGGATGGAGTCTGTATTGCTGAAAATGAGCAAACTTTATAGGAGTGATAAAGCTAAAATCAAAAAGTTGATAAAGGATAATTTAAAGGTTAAAAAGCCAATTAAAGATGATAATTTGGAGAGAGATTTTGTGAAGTTGATGTTGACAAAATATGATAAAAAATATAAAGGGTTTGGGAAGGATAGGAAATATCCGCTTTCGTCGCATCTGAATCTGCTTTTTGATATTTATCTTTTGACGGGGGATAAAGATGCTTTTATGATGATTGATGAGTCCCTAAAGGCGATGGCAAATGGAGGGATTTATGACCAAATTGATGGGGGATTTTTTAGGTATTCTACAAATAAAAACTGGACAACTCCAAATTTTGAGAAGACTCTTTATACCTCTGCATTGATGATTCCGCTGTATGTCAAAATGTTTTTGATTACGAAAAATCCACTTTATAAAAAGGTTGTGCTTGATACAATTGAAGAGACAGATAAGCGATTTTTGAAGGGTGGGTTGTATTTTGCAGCGAGTGATGCTTATAGTGGGGGATTTGAGGGGGGGTATTTTACCTATTCTCAAAGGGAGCTAAAAAACTCTTTTAAGCAGGAAAAATTTACAAGTGGTGAGATTAAACATATTTTTAACTATTTTGGGATAGTTGATGGAAAAAATAATCTTTTTGTAAATAAAAAAATCAAAAAACCAAAAAAGTATAAGCAAGTTATTCAAATATTCAAAGATATAAGGTCCACTCGTAAGTTTCCAAAAGTTGATGAGACGGTGATACTTTCGTGGAATGCTTTGATGATGAAAGCAAAAATTATCGCTTCGGTATTGGATAAAAAATATCTTGAAGATGCTAAAAAATCTCTTTTTATGATTAAGAAAAAATTCTATATTAAAGATAAATTGTACAACCATTCAGTAGGTACAGCAAATCCGACAGAGGGTGCTTTGTTTGAGGATTATAGCCTTTATATTGATGCACTTTTGGAGATTTATCAATATACTTTTGATGAAAGTTATATGGATTTTGCGACTGTTCTTAGTGCAAAGGCAAAAAAGAAGTTTTACATTAATATGATTTGGTACAAGGATAATCCAAAGTCCCGAAAAAATTCTAAATATCAAAATCGTTATTATACGACGGCACTTTCTAAACATTTTCATAATTTGTTGACGATGTCCTCTTTGAATTATAGTAAAGTTTCACTTTATAATACTCGTGAGTTGCTAAAGGATGAGAGAGAGTCGATAGTCAAAGATTTTTTTAAGTCCCCTGAAGCTTTAAAAGCTCTTATTCGAGTGAAGCACGGGGATATTATTTTGAAGTCTAAAGCTCAAAAGCTCAAAGATAATATCGCTGAAATTAAACGGGTGCATTATCCCTATGTTTATATGAATAGTGAGGAGATTGAGAAGTTTATAGGGTGTGATAATAAGAGTTGTTTCTCATTTGAGAAAGAGTTGGATAATACACTTTTTAAGATTGATAGAAAAATGTTGAAATTACCATACAGTAAAAAATAGGTAAAAGAGGATTGAGGTGATGAGGTCTAAGGCATTAAAAATTTAAACTATTCATTGCCTTATTTCTCATTTTGCTTTAGCCAAAAGTAATTTTAAATACAGCTCCATTGTCATTTGAAACACTTAAAAGAGCATGATATTTATTGGCTATTAATTTACACATATATAGCCCCACTCCAGTTCCGCCATTATCAGATTTTGTAGTGAAATTTAATTTAAAGATTTTGTCTATTATCTCTTCAGGAATTCCACCACCATTATCTCTAACTTCTATGGTAGTTTTACCATTTTTCTGCCAAGATTTTAACCAAATTTTTCGATTTCTAACATTATTACTTTTTAATTTATCTTTAGCATTGCTAATTAAATTTATAATTAAATGTTTTATATCATTTGCATTTGCATCTATCAAAATATCATCTTCAGCCATAATTTCAATCTCTATCTGATCCTCAACCAAAGCATCGTGAAGTAAAACTGTGATTGACTCAAAAAGGGATTTTATAGATATTTCTTTAATATTCAAATCAGACCTAAAGAAATTTCTAAATTCGTTAAGGGTGGAAGATAAAAACTTGATATGTTCTGATGTTTTATTGCAGTGGTTAAAAATATCTTGCTGAGCTATTTTTTTATTATCTTCAGCATTCATATACAAAAGGTCTGCATTTAACAAAATTAACCCTAGCGGTTGTCGCCATTGGTGGGCTATTATATCAATCATCTCCCCCATTGCTGCCATTTTGGATTGTTGTAAAAGCAGATTATCTTTCTCTCTTAAAATCTCAACTTGTTCTTGAATCTTCTCCTCTAGCGAATTTTTATATGCAATATTCTCTTTTTTGAGATTGATATTTTGTACAGATTTATAGATACTTGTCGTAAATTGTTTGAGATTTAGGGGCTTAAAAAGATAGCCACTAACTCCTAGCTTGATACTTTTAAGAAAATAATCGGTTTGAGTATATGCGGATAAAACCAAAATTGTAATATTTTCATCAAATTTTCGTATCTCTTCTGTCATCTCTAGTCCACTCATTTTTGGCATATAAATATCTGTAATAATCAAATCAATATCATTATTCTTAAATTTTTCCAACCCATCTTCACCATCAACTGCCACTACGATATTATCAAAAAACTCTTCAAAAATATCCAAAGAAGTCTCTCTTGCCTCAGCATTATCCTCCACATACAATAGCTTTAGGTTAAAACTCTCTTTTATTGTTTTTTCCAAGTTCTTCATTATTCATTATCCTTTTAAAATTCTCTCAATGTAATTATTTTAATCTTATTTGAAACACAGCACCATCTTTTTGATTAGATACAGTTAATTTACCACCACAGTGATTTTCTATAATTATTTTGGACATATAAAGCCCTAATCCCGTACCATCTTTTTGACTTTTTGTGCTAAAGTATGGGTCAAATATTTTGTCTATAATCTTTTCATCAATTCCACCACCATTATCACTTATCTCTAGTATAAATTCATCTGACTCTTTATAAGTTTTAATTTTTATATATCTATTTTTAATCTCTTTATCTAGCAAAATATCTTCTGAATTTTTAATTAAATTTAAAATTACTTGCTTAATTTCATTTGAATAGGCTTTAAAAACGGTATTGCAATTTAAATCTTCTTTAAGTATAATATTTTTCTGAATTATAGATTCTTTTATTATATCTAAAACATTCTTTATTATTTCACAATAAGTTATCTCTTTTTCTATTTTATTGGGTTTGAAGAAATCTCTAAAATCATCAATAGTGGAACTTAGATGCTCGGAATTGGCAATAATTATCTTTAATTTTCCTTTAAAAAACTCATTATCAATTTTATTTCGTTGGATTCTAAGCTCTAAAAGAGAGGCATTTACCGATAATATATTTAGTGGTTGTCGCCATTGGTGGGCTATCATACTTAGCATCTCTCCAATTTGAGCTAGACGGGATTGTTGAAGCATCATAACTTGCTGTTCTTGATTTTTAATAACTTCATCTTCAATTCTTTGTTCTAAAAAAGTATTTAGTTCTAAAATTTCCTTTTTGAGTTTTGATTCTCGTAAAAGAAAAAATAGAAGAATTAAGACAATTAGCGTAAATATCAGAAATATTTGACCAATAAATATATAATCAGTTATAGGCTCTTTTATAGGAGATGAAACCCATTTTTTTAAAATATCTTTTAGTTTTTGATTAGAGGTATCACTTAATGTTTTATTTAAAATAGACAAGAGTAAAATATCATCATCTCTTACTGCAATTGAAAGGTCAAATTTCATATCTGTATAGCCACTAATTTGAAGATTGCTTAACATATATTTTGAAATTATATGGGAGGCGACAGGAATAGTGGCAATTGTGAAATAATATTCACCATCATTTACCAATTTTAGGGCTTCTGTATTATCAATAGTTTCAAAAACTTTCATCTTTGGATATGATTCTTGAATTTGAGATATAAGCCCTGAGCCTTTTTTTCGTGTCCAAGTCTTATCTATAATTTCATCTAAACTTGAGATTAATGGTTTATCTTTTGTGGTAAAAATTGCAAGAGGCAAACTTAGATATGGTTGTGTAAAATTTGCATATTTTTTTCTGCTTTGAGTCTCAATCGCACAGGGCAATATATCACATCTTTTCTCTTTAAGATATTTTTGAGACTCACTCCAGTTTTTGGTCGCTACATTTTGAAATTTTATATTTAATTTCTGCTCAATCTCCTTGAGTACATCAATAGCGATTCCATTCATCTTATTTAAATTATCATCTTGAGCAAACTCGATGGGGGGCCAATTGGGATTATTGCACATTTTCACTATTTTGATATTATTTAAATAATTTTTCTCCTGCATTGTAAAAATCATATTATTAGATTCAGCAGAAGATAAATTTATGATAAATAGCAAAACTAGAGATATAAACTTCAATATTTATAACTTAGGCAATTTAATTTCAAAAACAGCTCCATTATCATTATATACTTCCAATTTAGTATCATATTTATTGGCAATTAAATTACACATATAAAGCCCCATTCCCGTACCACCAGTTTTACTTTTTGTCGTAAAATGAGATTTAAAAATTTCACCTATTATGTTTTCAGGTATTCCGTTGCCATTATCTTTAATTTTTAAGCTAATTTTATCATCTTTTTCGCTACAAGTCAATAAAATCTTTTTATTTTTTATATTGTCTTCATCCATTTTGTCAATGGCATTATTAATCATATTTAAAATATAATGCTTTATATCATTTGCATTTGTTTTTATAAAAATAGTATCTTCACATAAAATTTCAGTCTCGATAGAGTGATGGGTTAATTCATCCTCTATCAAAAGAATAGTTGATTGTAAAATATTTTTTATATTAATTTTTTCAAAATTTTGATTTGGGCGGAAAAAAGTTCTAAATTCATCAATCGTACTAACTAAATGTTCTATCTGATTTTGAATTTTTTCATTGTAACTTAGAGTAGTTTCTGGTTTAACTGATTTTCCCATCATCTCATTCATCATCAATATCTCATTATTCATTGATATAATATTTAGAGGCTGTTTCCATTGGTGGGCAATTACATCTATCATTTCACCCATTGTTGCCATTTTTGATTGCTGTAAAAGAATTTTATCTTTTTCTCTTAAATAGCGAAGTTGCTTATCTACTTTTTTTTCTAAAGAATGTTGATACTCAGCCACCTCTTTTTTCAGCTTAATATTATCGATAGTTTTAGAAACTGTTTCCAAAAATTGGTCAAGGTCAATAGGTTTAAAAAGATACCCCTCCACCCCTAGCCGAATGCTATCTAAAAAATAATCACTCTCATTAAAGGCTGATAAAACCAAAATAGGAACTTTATTATCTAGCTTTTTAATCTCTCTAACCATCTCAAAACCATTCATTTTAGGCATCTGAATATCTGTGATAATTAAATCTATCTTGTTCTCTTTAAATTTTTCCAGACCATCCTCACCATCAACTCCAATTATAATATTTGGGAACAAATCCTCAAACATATTCATAGAAGATTCTCTAGCATCCGCATTATCTTCTACATATAGTAATATTAATTTTTGACTCTCTGAGACCAATTTTTCTAAATTAATCATTTTCTAAAACTCCTTTTTTTAATTTAATTTTAAATATTGCTCCATTTGAACTATTAGAAAGAGTAAGTTCTCCCCCACAATGCTCCTCTACAATTGTTTTAGACATATAAAGTCCCAAACCTGTTCCATCTTTTTGCATTTTTGTACTAAAATATGGGTCAAAAATCTTATCCATAATTTCATAAGGCACACCACCGCCATTATCTTCAACCTCTAAAATATAGGTATCCTGATATGTATAGGTCGAAATTTTGATAAATGGGTTTTCTATATCTTTATCCAAAAGAACATCTTCAGCATTTTTAATCAAATTTAAAATCACCTGTTTTAACTCATTTGGATAGGTTATAAATGTACCCTTACATTTTAGATTTTGTATCAGTTTTATCTTTTTGTTTTCTATCGAGATTTCAATAATTCCCAAAACCGAATCTATTAACTTGCAAAAAGTTATCTCCTCTTTATTTTTATTGGGTTTAAAAAAATTTCTAAAATCATCAATTGTTGCACTTAAATATTGTGAATATTTATTGATATTTACAGTTTCATTTAAAACTATCTCATTATTTATCTTATTAAGTCGAGCTTTAAAGTTCAAATTTGTACTTGTAGCACTAATTGCATTTAGCGGTTGCCTCCACTGATGGGCAATCATACTTATCATCTCTCCCATCTGAGCTAATCGAGATTGATGAAACATTTGCTTATCTTTTTCCCGATTTTTTTCCACCTCATCTTTAACTTTTTCTTTTAAAGTATCATTGAAATTTTTCAACTCATCATTTAATTTTTTTAATTTAAACTTATCCTCCAAAGAGTTTATAACTGTAATAAAAGCATCTTTAGAGGGGAGAAGAGTTAGTGAAAATTCCAAATGAATCTCTCTATTATCTTTGGTTTTGCAAGTTTTCTCCACCTTTGAAAGAGTGTGATAAATTTTAGCTTTTCTCAAAATCTCTTTTGCTTCATCTTCTTGGGAGGTTCTAATATCTTGAAAATTTAATTCTAATAACTCCTTTTCTGAATAGCCCAATAATTTACTATAAGAATTGTTCATCTCTAAAATTTTACCATTTAAATCAACTAATGCAATTCCACTATGAGCTTCCTTGAAGATAGATTCTAGTTTTTTATTATTTTGTTTCATTTTTATCTCTAGATTATTTCGATAATGTAAAAAATAAATAAACATTCCATAAACGCATATAGAAATAAAGATAATAATATAGGTAAGATTAATTTTTTCACGATAGTAATTTGCATTATCTCTAATTACAAGCATACCAGTTACTTTATCAGTTGAAAAATCTTTAATTTTTATAAAAGTCATAATCCCATTTTCATTAGCATAAATTGAGAAAGATTTTTTATCAAAAGCTTTTTTATTAACAATTTTTATAGTATCTTCAGATAGAAGTTTTAAAATTTTAAGACCTTTAATCTCCTGTTTTATCACAACATTATTTAAATAAAAATCTTTAAAAACAGTTTTAGAAAATTTTCTGCCTGAATTTAAAAACTCTTTTTCATCTATATTATCTTTTAAAATCAGAAAAACTGCAGGAAGTTGATAAGTATCCATAAAATCTAAACTCATAGAGGATGAAATAAATGAAACCTCCACACTACCTATCTCTCTATTCTCTGCAAAAAGTGAAAATATAAAACGAGAAGAGATACATGCCTCATTTTTTTCACATTTATTAAGAGGCTCTCTAAATATTTGATGACTTCTCAAAACATCTCCATATTGGGTTGGTTTATTAAATCTCAAAAACATCTCTTTATTTGGTAAATAAAAATTTAATTGCCTAATTTTATTATCTCTTTTTAACAAAATAAATTTTTCTTCTAGTTTATTATATAATCTATCTCGAATAATCTGCTTATCCTCATTAGAGGATAATTCTGCAAACTTAAATATATCTTTAACCTCTTTTGTATTTATCTGCGTTTGAAATATCAATCGGGCTAATTTAATATGAGTTTTATATAAAGCATTATATTTTCCAATATTCTGATTGGTTCTACTTACTAAGTGGTCTGATAACTTATTAGTTTTTTCATACCACAAAACTGAAAATATAAGAATTGAAATAATTACAAATAAATTAATAAAAAAAGAGGTATTTATCTTTATTTTTTCCCTAATCCACTCTTTTGTACTATAAAATATGTTTCTACTCATCTAATTTTCCCTTATATTGAATAATTTTATTCTAAATACAGCACCATTATTATCATTAAAAACACTAAGCTTTCCACCACAATGTTTTTCTATAATAGTTTTACTCATATAAAGCCCCAGTCCAGTACCATCTTTATCTCCCTTTGTGCTAAAATAGGGGTCAAAAATATGGTCTATTATCTTTTCAGGCACACCACCACCATTATCTCCAACTTCCAAAATATGGTTATCTTCAATTTTATAAGTTTTGATTTTAATAAATGGATTTTTGATATTTTTTTCTAAAAGTATATCCTCCGCATTTTTTACTAAATTCAAAATCACTTGCTTTATCTCATTTGGATAAGTATTAAATTTCTCTTTAGATTCAAGCTCTTTGATTAATTTTATACCTTTAGTTTCAATTGATATTTCAATAATCCCCAAAACCGATTCTATAAGTTGACAAAAACTAACCTCTTTAATATCTTTATTTGATTTAAAAAAATCTCGAAAATCATTAATAGTTTGGCTTAAGTGTTGAGAATAATTAGATATATTTTCCATATAGTTCACTAAGTCTTCAGGTTTTAATTTGCCAAGTTTTGACTTAAGATTTACAGATATACTTGTCGCACTAATCGCATTTAGAGGTTGTCGCCATTGATGGGCTATCATACTCAGCATCTCACCCATTTGAGCAAATCTTGATTGCTGAAGAAGTTGTTTATCTTTTTCCATAAGATTTTTTTCAAGATTTTCATTTAACTCATTTAGCTCATTTAACTCTTTATTTTTTTTATATAGCACTTTTGCTTGTGTAATATCTTCAAAAGAGACTACAAACTCCATCCCTTTCTCTTGTTTAAAATTATCTAAATTTACAGAAAAAATATGAGTATTATTTTCATTGTCTATAATTTTAACTATATGGTTTATGTTTTTATGAGTTCTCATAAATTCCAACCAATTCTGACCATCATTATCTTTTTGCAAATAACCTTCAATATTTTCAAATTTATCAGAGATACAATCATATTTGCTTAAAAACATAGCTAAACTTTTACATTTTAGAAATTTGCAAAAACTACTATTTGCTTGAATTATTTTTTTACCATCAGTTATGATAACTATTGATTTTTGGTTATTTACAATTTTTTTAATCTTTATAGTATTTAATTTGATTTGCTTTTTTATATATCTAAAGACAATTAAAAGGATAAAAAGAAAAAGAAACATCATACCAAGTGGGTGAATTATTGCAAATAACATCTTTAATCTGAAATTATTTTTTATATCAGTTATGTCAAAAGCATAAATAAATGTACCAACCTCTTGATTTTTAAAATTTTCTAATTTTTCTTGATTCCAAAAAATAAAATAATCCCTACCATTAAGTTCTATATTTTGCTTATTTTTTGCAGGATTAATTTTTCTCAAAATCTCTTTGATAATTAGATGAGAGGAGATTAATTTATAATTGCTAAAATCTATCCTATCTTTTTTGTTTTTTAAAAATTTAGTATCTTTTAAAAGTAGAGAACCTATATAAATCTCTTTATTGTAACTAGCATTTAGAAAACTATTTATCTGTGCCAAAATCCCTTTTATGTCGATACCCAGCTCAACTACACTAAGTAATTTTTCATCCTCCATAATTGGGATAGCTATTCGATAAGTGATACTTTTTTTGTCATAAATTCCAGATTCAAACCCTTTTTGCATACTTTTACTCTTAATTGTTTCTGCGATGAGGGGTCGTTTCTCCTTCAAATTATCCCCAAAAATTTTAGGTTTATGGATTCTCAAAAAAGAGGTATGATTTGGCAAGTGATAATGCATCTGCTTTAATGATGAAAAATCTTTTTTCAAGGTCATAAATCTATCTATAGAAAATTTATACAATGCCTCTCTATCTCTATTTTTGATACAATCTTTGATATGTTGCCCAGATATAATATTTTGAAGTCTATTTAAAAATGTTTTGCTAATAAACTCAATTTTGCTATTATAAATATAATCTGTCTGCTTAAAAATCAGAGTTTTTTGCCTATTTTTATTTTGATTAAACTCATTGATAGTTGAATAAATTTTATATATCATAATAAACATAAAGAGGCAAACAACACCTATGATAGTTTGTTTTTTTAGTTTCTCTAAATCATCAATTTTCATAAATTTCCTATTTCCTCTTTTCTACTTAATCATTTTCAAAGCTTCAGGTTTACCAAAATAATAACCTTGTGAATAATCAATTCCAAAAACATTTAAAATATTAAAAATTTTCTCATTTTCTACAAACTCTGCTACTATCTTAATATTTTGCTCCTTTGCAAAAGCTACAATCGTCTTGACCACCGAGAGTGAAAATTTATCATTTTCTATATTTTTTATCAAAGACCCATCTATTTTTAAAATATCTGGTTGATAATCTAGCAATCTTTCAAAATTAGAATACCCCGTGCCAAAATCATCAATCGCTATCTTCACTCCCATATTTTTAACAGATTTGATAAACTTTTTTATTAAATTAAAATCTTTTATATCCTCATCCTCCAAAAGCTCAAACACCACACGAGAGTTATCTTTTCGATAAATCTCCAATAATTTATAAAGCTTATCCCTCGTCGATTTTTTCTCTATATCCAATGCAGATAAATTTATAGATATGTCCATATCTGTATATTTAAGGGCATTAAAAGAATTTTCAAGCACAATCGAGGTTATTTTAGTGTAATATTGCCCCTTTTTTGCAACATCTAAAAAATGATATGGAGTCAAAACTTTACCATCTTCATCAATCAACCTCACCAATGACTCATATTTTGCCACTTTTTTTGTCTTATTATTGATAATTGGCTGAAAATAGGAGACAATTCTAAAATCATCAATCGCTTTTTTAATCATCTTTAAAGTTTTCAAATTTTGCTTTGCTTTATCATACTCTTCACTCACAAAATCATTTGCCACAATAAAACTTTGCTTAGAATGAATCAACTCTTTTAACCCATATTTGGCATTATCCAAAGCCCCCTTGCCACAAGCAAAACTGATAATAATAGACAAATCACAATCAACATCATCTATCTCAATAGTTGTGTCATTTACAATTTCTTGAAAAAGTCGTAATTTTCTAATGGAATTTCTAATACTTAAATCAATCTCTTTTCTGTTTTTAATAAATACAAATTCACCGTCCCCCAACGGAAATATTCTTTCAAATTTATATTTATTAGGCATAATCTCAAAAAGTCTCTCAGAAAATTTATCTTCAATCAAAGCTGTCAATCTGTTTCCATAAAATCTTTCAATATCATCAAAACCAGCAATTTTGATAAATATCACCATATATTCCTCATTAGGATGTATGAAATCATTAAGTTGGCGTCTGGGGTTCATAATATTTGTTATATCATTTCGCAAAGCTATATACTCAACCACCTCGCCCTTTTCATCAAAAATTGGTTTAACTACTGTTTTTACATAATAGCTTTTCCCACTCTTTGACCTACTTTTCATAATCCCTTGCCAAGTCTTTTTTTTATTTTTAATCGTATCCCAAAGCTCTTTATACATTCTATATGAGTTGCTAGGATGTCTTATAATATTATGATTTTTGCCTATAAGCTCCTCTTCAGTATATTCAGAGATTTTGCAAAACTCGCTATTAACATAGGTAATCAACCCCTGTAAATCTGTTTTTGAAACGATTGAACTTTTGTCAATAGCTTCTTGATATTGAGACAAAAAATCTAAATCTCTTCTAGTTTTATCTCTTTTTTTCAATTTTCCTATGATTTCACCCAAAACATCCATAAATTGTTTTATCTCAATAGGTTTATGAAGATAGCCATCCACACCCAATTTAATACTATCTTTAAAATATTTAGACTCATTATAAGATGAAAGAATCAAAACAGGAATATCACATCCACCCTCTTTTATCTTTTTTGTCATCTGCAGACCATCTAGTTTTGGCATATTTATATCTGAAATTACAATATCATAAGCTTTTTTTTGAAACTTTTCAAATCCATCTTGACCATCAACCGCCACTGTAATATGACCAAAAAACTCTTCCAAAATTGGAATAGTCGCCTCTCTTGAAAACTCATTATCCTCTACATATAATAAGCTTAATCCAAAACTATAATTAATAATTTCCTGTAACTCATCCAAAATTTAATCCCCTCTTTTACAAATAGAATATCATATATTCCTGCTATTTGGCACAAATACCATATTATTTCTCAATTGATAGGGTACAATTGCGAAACACTAAACCTACAAAATTATTTTAAATACCGCTCCATCTTTATTATTAAAAAAAGCAATCTCACCATTACAATGCTCTTCAATAATAATTTTACTCATATATAGCCCCAAGCCTGTACCATTTTTTTGACTTTTGGTACTAAAATAGGGGTCAAAAATTTTATTAACTATCTTTTGTGAAATTCCACCACCATTATCACTCACCTCTAAAATATATTTACCCTTTTCTACATAAGTTATAATTTTGATAAAGGGGGTTTTGATTTTATTTACAATAAGTGCATCCTCTGCATTTTTAACTAAATTTAGAATAACTTGTCGAATCTCGTTTGGATAAACATTAAATTTATCATCACAATTTAGATCCAAAATCAATTCAATATTTTTACTAGTGATGGAGGTCTCTAAAATCCCCAAAACCGATTTTATCAAAGAGCAAAAATCAATATGCTCTCTCATCGAATTTGGTTTAAAAAAATCTCGAAAATCATTGATTGTTTTGCTTAAATCTTGAGAATATTCATCTATTTTAATAGATTCCTCAATGACTAATTCTCTATCGAGCTTACCAAGCTGTGCTTTTATGAGCATATTTGCACTTCTTGCACTAATTGCATTTAACGGTTGTCGCCATTGATGGGCAATCATACTTATCATCTCCCCCATCTGAACCAGCCTTGCTTGATGCAATAACCATTTATCTTTATCCCTATTTTTATCAACCTCTGTTTTTATAATATCTTTTAGATTTTTATTTATATCCTCTAACTCTTGAGTTTTCTCTTTTACTTTTTTATTAAGAGTTAAATTTAAAAATTTCAACTCACAAGTTTTCTGCTCCTCTTTTTTGAGATTCTTAACATCTATCTCATTTTGCAGATGACGAGCAATATCCTCAATCATATCCAATAGATGTTCAAGCTCCTTAATTGGCTTAGAGATAAAGCCATCAATCCCTATATTTATCGCTTTTTTCAATGTCTCCATATCTTGAAATGCTGATATTAATAAGATAGGTTGCCTTCGATTATCTTTTTTAATCTCCTCAGCCATCTCCAGACCATCCAACAATGGCATACTAATATCACTTAATATAATATTAGGTTTTTTGTCTCTATAAATCTCAAGCCCTTGTTGACCATTAAAAGCTTGATAAAACTCTTTCACCTCACTTTGCAAAAAAGATTTCATATAATTTTGCATATCATTATTATCTTCTACATACAGTAATGTAAAATTTTTTAACAACATCTCCTACTCCATTTCTAAACTATTTTTATTAGGTCGCCTTGCCTAATATTAAATTTTTAAACTTATATCAAAAACCACACCATTTTTTCTATTTATCACTACAATCTTGCCATCCATGTGGTCCTCTATGATTAATTTTGCCATATACAAACCTAGCCCCGTACCATTCTTTTCCCCTTTAGTTGTAAAATAGGGGTCAAAAATTTTATTCATTATCTCTTCATCAATCCCACCACCATTATCACTAATACTTATAATAACCTTGCCTTCAATCTCTTTTAATTGTATTTTAATTTTCTTATCTTCCACACCATTTTCTATCAAAGCATCTTTTGAATTATTTATAATATTTATTAAAGCTTGTCTTAATTCATTTTCAAATCCATTAGTCTCAAAAGTATCTTTAATATTGATAAATTCTATCGACAGGTTGTACTTACTGAAAAGTGGATTTAAAATCTCTATTATACTATTAATTACTTTATTTATACAAAAATTTCTCATCTCTTTTTGAGGTTTAAAAAAATTACTAAAATCTTTAATAGTTTGAGACATATCTTCTATCTGTTTTTTCGCATTTTGATTAAAATCCTCCATATTCTCATCATTTAAGTTTCCTCTCCTATATGTAAAGGCTATCAGTTGATTTAAAAAAGTTAAATTATTCAGGGGCTGTCGCCATTGATGGGCAATCATACTTATCATTTCACCCATCTGGGCTAATCTATTTTGCCTCATCATTAGAAGTTGTTGCTGTCTGTTTTTATCCACTTCATCTTTAATTTTTAACTCCAAATTACTATTTAACTCATTTAAAACTTTTGTTTTTTTATCTATTTCGCTCTTTAGAAATTGCTTATAATTTAAATCTTTATAGACAAAATAAAACAAAACCAACATTCCTAAAAAAACAAAAATATTTGAATATCGATAATTTTTGCAGATATTATAGATATTATGATTATCCGTATAAGCCACTATATAAGCCACAACTTTATCTTTTTGTGCATTTTTAATAGGCAAAAATGTCACCACTTTTACACTATTTTTATATTCTATATATAAAGCAAATGATTTCCCCAAAGGCATTTTACGATAAATTTCATCTTTGAGAGGGGCAATAATAGATTTTTCACTATCTTGTAATTTTTTTATATCTGAATGATTTGTCAAAGTGAACATATAATCTTTGTGTTCAATACTTGGGATATACTTAGTAATTAAATCTTTAGTTTCCCACGCTTTGACTGAAAATATAGATTTGTTAACCAAAAAATGGGAATGAATCTTATTTACATTTAATAATTTATTTTCAATAGAGTTAGAGGAGAGAGAAATTTCAGTTGAACCTAAATGGCTGTTTTTTTTATCATAAAACGGAAATACATATCTAAACCCATGAGCTGTCCGCCCCTGCTCAAACCCCTCTATCTCTTTTTTTTGCTCATTTGCATATTTGAAACTATACCTAATATCAGTTAAATCATCACCATATTTAGTTGGCTTATGAACTCTTAGAAAACTTTCATTATTTGGTAAAACAAATTGAAATTGCAAAATTCCCCTGCTATGAATTCTATCATAAAGTGGTTTTACAATATTATATAATCTATTTCGCAAAACTATTTTTTCCTCATCTGTGGCATCTTGTGCTTGTGAAAATAGTTCGATAACATTAGATTTCAACCTAACTCTATCTCTAATACTTCTAGCATCAGTTAAAAAATAATCTTTTATCATAAGATAATGAGTTTCTAAATTTTTAACCTGCTCAGATAATTCTAACTCTATTCTATTGTTTTTAATATTTGCTTTTGTGAAAACAAACATACCATAAATCAGTATAAAACTAATAGGTAAAATAATCTTTAATCTCATAAACTCTCTTTTTGTTTGCATTTTAAGACCTCAGTACACACAAGGTTACCCATTGAATTTTTATTTTACAATTTCATATTATACTCTTTTTTACTTTATTTATGCAAAAAAAAATATTTTATTTCTTTCCTTTAGAGATAAAATAATAGATTTGTCCCAATGAAATTCCACCATCATTAATTGGAGTTTTTTGATTATAGTAAAATATGATATTCTCTCTTTTAAGTTTTCTCATAACTAATTCTAGCAAAGTTTTATTTTGAAATACACCACCACTCAAAATTACCTCTTTTTTTTCTATTTTTGCAATATCTACAATAATTTTCGCTAGTGTATTTATGAAAATAGTCACAATATTTTTTTCAAAAAAATCAAATTTTATCTCTATCTCCCCAGCTTTTATAGAATACTCAAAAGTTTTACTGATTTTAGAATTAAAATTTTCTTCACATAACAGACCAGCTTCACCCTCATAGCTTTGAATTTGAATCAGATTTGCCAAACTAGCAACCCCATCAAAAAGGCGACCAACAGAGCTAGAAAGTGGAGAGTTTAAATTTTTTTGATAACTTTGATGAAGAGTTTTTATCTCTTGCTTTGTAAAAGATTTCAAATTAAAATTCAAAACTTGTGTTAGTGTATATTTTTCAAAAAGCAAACTCAAAGCGATTCGCCGTGGCTCTTTTATCGCCTTTTCACCCCCAAGCAGTTTAATTGGTTTAAAAAAATATCTCCGCTCATCCCCCACAAAAACTTCACCACCCCACAAAGTCTCATCATCCCCAAAACCTGTCCCATCAAAACTAAAACCTGTATATTTTCCACTCAAATTAAACTCCGCCTTGCAACTATAAATATGAGCTAGATGATGTTGAACCTCTACAATTTTTAATTTTGGATTTTGCTTTTTTAACTCTTTTGCCCACTTTGAAGTTTCATAAAAGGGATGTTTATCACAAACAATAATCTTTGGCTGAAAATCATAAAAATTTTTAAAAGTTTCTAATGTTCTCAAAAAAAAATTAAAAGATTTTAAGCTACCCAAATCTCCAATATGTGGTGAAATAATAATAGTATCATCATAAGCTAGAGATAAAGAATTTTTCTTTTGTCCCCCAACCGCTAAAATCTTTTTATCAATTTTAAATGGTAATTTGATAACTTTAGGGGCAAATCCCCTAGAAAGTCTTAAAGTTTGAATTTTATTATCTATCACTTGAACTAAACTATCATCGACTGCATTTACAATATCCCGATTAAAATCAATTACAAAATCTACAAACGGCAACTTTTCTAAAATCTCATCTTTATTTGTTATTATCGGCTCACTTGAGAGATTTGCACTTGTGGCAATTATAGGATTTTTCAGATATTTAAAAAGCAGATGATGGAGAGGAGTATAGGGCAAAAAGCAACCAATCTTACCAATATTTGGAGCTACAAAATTACTAATTTTTTTTCTATTTCGTTTTTTTAAAATAACTATTGGAGATTCTTTTGAAATCAAAATCTCTCTCTCTTTTTTATTAACTTTGGTGATTTTTTTTATCTGTTTTAAATTTTTACACATAATTGCAAATGGTTTAGTTGGTCGGTTTTTAAACTCTCTTAATTTTTTTACCACTTCATCATTTTTCCCATCACAAACTAAGTGAAATCCACCAATCCCTTTAATCGCTCCAATTTTTCCTTGTTTTATCAAAAAAGAGATTTTTTTATAAATTTCTTTCTCCTCTATTTTTAACTCTTCATTTTTCACTATTAATTTTAATTTTGCTCCACAACTATTACAACCAATCGGCTGAGTATGAAATCTCCTATCTGTTGGATTTTCATATTCATCTTTGCAACTTTCACACATCTTAAATTTTGCCATCGATGTATTTTTTCTATCATAAGGCAGAGTTTTAATTATGCTATATCTAGCTCCACAATTTGTACAATTTGTAGCAAAATAGTTTAAATATTTTTTTTGATTTTTTATATCTTTTAAACAAGATTTACACACCGCCACATCGGGAGAAACCAAAACGGTGAGGGGACTTAAAGCCCCAGTTGTTTTAAGAATTTCAAATTTTGTACCTAAATCTGGGGTAATTTTTTTTTTTCTGTATTTATCAATTTTTGCCAAAGGGGGCAGTGAACTATTTAGAATCTTTTCAAATTTATCAATTTTTTTTTTATCTCCCTCAATCTCAATCTCCACCCCAAAAGAGCTGTTTTTCACAAATCCACCAAGCTTTAAATCATTTGCAATTTTGTAGATAAAGGGTCGAAATCCCACCCCTTGAACCTGCCCCGTAATTTTGAGATTGATTCTCATCTATTAATCCCCTCACCGAGATATGATTTTTGGGCAATTTCGTTGATTTTTACATCTTTTAATTTCAAAACACTAATGGAAAGATTTTTTAACTCTTTTATGATAATATTTTCCATAGCCAAACTGGCATTTACGACTTTATCTGTGAGATTAAAAGTGCTGTTTTGGGAGATATTGTGGGGAATTGCTCCAACTATTTTAATGGTTGGTAACTTTTCCATAAGCTCAATCATCTGCAAAGTTTGAAGCATTTCGACTTCGTGAGCTGAACCTTGCCAAGTTATAGAATCTGGAATATCTTCAAAATCAAAGAAATAAACATCCCCAATTTTTCCATCATCTGTATCTACACAATCCAAAATAAAAACATAATTATAATCGATAATGATGGAGATGAGCTGATGAGCCAAAGTTCCCCCATCGATAATATCAACTGTGTGTTTATCAGACGAAAATTGATATTTTGCCTTTAAAAAATTTGCCAAATGCACTCCAATCCCCTCATCGCCAAATAAAATATTACCAATTCCTAGTATTAAGATTTTCAAAAATTCCCCTTATAAATTTATATCACTTGAAATTATCTTTGATAGTCATTTTGTCAAATAATAAACCTACAAAGTAATTTTAAACACTGCTCCCTCTGGATTATTAGTTACGGTGAGTTCACCGTTACAATGCTCCTCTATGATAGTTTTGCTCATATAAAGTCCCAAACCTGTACCATCTTTTTCTAGTTTTGTGCTAAAATGAGAGTCAAAAACTTTATCGATTATATCTACGGGAATGCCACCGCCATTATCACTTATCTCTAAAATATAACTATTTTTTTCGTTGTAGGTGCTGAGTTTTATAAATGGATTTTTAATTTTATTCTCTACAAGAGCATCTTCTGCATTTTTGATAATATTTAAGATTACCTGTTTCAGCTCATTTTCATAAGTTTGAAAGCTCTCTTTGCAGTGTAAATCTTTGATTATTTCTATTTTGTGATGAGTTATAGAGGTTTGTGAAATTTTTAAAACATCCTCTATGAGATTGCAAAAATTAATTTTCTCTTTATTTTTATTTTGTTTGAAAAAATTTCTAAAATCATCAATTGTAGAACTTAAATGAGAAGTACAGTTAGATATATACTCCATCTGGTTTATGATTTTTTGACTATCTAGTTGATTGAAATTTGCCTTGATAATTACAGATATACTTGTGGCACTAATACTGTTTAGTGGTTGTCGCCATTGATGGGCTATCATAGTTATCATTTCACCCATTTGAGCTAGTTTAGATTGTTGAAACATCATAAGTTGCTGTTCTTTATTTTTTTGAATCTCCTCTTTGACTCGCTGTTCAAGATTATTTTTATACTCATCAAGCTCTTCATTTGCTTTTTTTAACCTATTTTGATACTTATCACTTAACTCTACTATTATATTAACTCTTTGTTTTTGTCTAATTGCAGAATTTCGCAGAAATTTCATTTTGATTTTTAAATCTTCATCCAATCTTTCATCATTTAAAATTTCCTCTATTCTTTTTATCATTTCATCTCCTAAAATTGATATTTGAATCTTTAATCCCTCATATTATCTCTGATTTCCAAAAATTTATCTAAATTTTCAAAAAATATATCAACTAATCTGGGGTCAAAATAGCCACCCTTTTCCTGCTTAAAAAAATCAAATATTCGATTATCATTCCAAGCTTTTTTATAACATCTATCACTACCTAAAGCATCAAAAACATCAGCAAGGGCAGTAATCCTGCCATAAATATGTATCTCTTCCCCCTTTAATCCCTGTGGATAACCATCTCCATCAAATCTCTCATGGTGCTGAAAAGCCAAAATCGCCGCCGTTTTTAGCAATGGTCTATTTGACTGATTTATCATATCATAGCCAATTTGAGAATGTGCCTTCATCAGCTCAAACTCTTCATCGGTAAATTGCCCTTTTTTATTTAAAATAGCATCAGGAATAGCAATTTTGCCAATATCATGCATTGGACTTGCTTTTCTTAAAAGCTCCGCCTCCTCCTCATCTAATCCATAAAACAAAGCTAAAAGCTTAGAATACTCCGCTACTCTTTTGACATGATTTCCAGTCTCTTTACTTCGATTTTCACCAATCGCCCCCATAGTAAAAATAACTTCCCGTTGAGTTTCCTCAATCTCCAGATTCAACTCCACTATCTCTTTTGTGGCAATTTTAACCTTTTCTTCAAGATTATTTTTATATTCATTTAACTCTTGATTTAATTCTCTAAATTTTAACTCTTGCTTATCACTTCTTTTTATAATTATATTCAATCTATTATTTTGTTTTGTATATAATCTATAAAGTTCTTCAAGTGTAATATTGTCCTTATCTATATTTCTCATTTAATTCCCCTCTTAATATTAAGCACAAATCCCTAATTTTATACCTATTATTTAGTTTTTTTGATATCTTACTTTTGGCAAATACTAACCCCACTAGTTTCTACTAATAAGTTTAATATTTAGTGTCTCAAAATCCAAAGCAAAATCCTCTCCCGTCTCCTCTGCTATATCATTATCTATTTGATAATACCAATCAATATCTATCTTGACACCTTTATCATTTCCCTCTTCGAGTATATCAAAAAATTCAAAATAAACCTTTAGGCTACTTGAATTCATATAATCAATAAAAATAATGACTTTGACTGTATCGTTTTGTGAGCAGTTGCCCATAAACTCCTTTAGCCATTGAATAATTGGCTGATAGAAACTAAACGAATCTTCAGGGTAACTATTTCCCGTTATAGATATAGTTTTCTCTTTTTCGTTAAACTCTATCTGTGGTGTGTGTTGAGTCTGTGCATACAGTAAATTTTCCATTTTATCTCTCCTGTTTTAATTGTTTTGTAACAAAAATAATAAGTTTATCTAAGTATTCATCACTTATTTTATCTCTTTTCATATAAAATCTCCCCCTTGTGCCTAGCATCATAAAGTGCGGTATTTAGCCAATTTTTATCACTATGGGATAAGAAATAATTATTATCTACAAGTAGTATATCTTTTGCAATTTTAATACCACTTAATAGTTTTCTAATCTCTCTCTTTTCATTAATTCTTGATTTTATATTATTTTTTATAATACATATATCAAGGTCGCTTTCATCTGATGGTGTGCCATACACATAACTACCAAATAAAATTATTTTTAATGGATTTATAACTTTTAATCTTGAAGATATTTCATATTTTATAGAGATAAGAGATTTTTTATCTTTATCTATATCTTTTAAATACCTCATTTTTTAATCTTTAAACCAACAAATGATATATCATCATTTTGCTCATAATCTCCTTGATGAATATCTAGCTCATCAAATAAAATCTCTCTTTGCCTTTCCATAGATTCATCTTTTATCTGCTGGATTTTTCTAATAAGTTTTTTTGTCCCATAAGGCATAGGTCTTTGAGAATCACTTAGTTGGTCGGTATATCCATCACTATACAGATATATACTCATCTCATCTTTTATCTCTATGGTGTGTTCCTTAAACTTAAAATTCTCATCACTATCTTTGTAGCCCACAGAATGTCGGTCTCCTCTAAATCTCTTTAGAGTATCATCTTGATATATCAAAATATCATTTCTCGCACTTGCAAATTTTATCAAATTATCATTTTTATTATAGTACAATATTTGCCCATCAAAACCCACATTTGACAGCGAATCCTCTCTATTTTGATTCAGTAAATCTTTTATCTCTTTATTGAAAATTGACAAAATTTTAGCAGGACTTATCGTTTGATTATACTTAATAATATCATAGACAATTTGTCTTTGCAAAGTCTTCACAATCATCGTCACAAAAGCCCCTGGAACTCCGTGGCTGGTACAATCTATAATAAAAACCAGATACTCATCTTCTGGTGTTAATCTCTCAAACAAGACTATATCGCCCCCTACCGCATCTCTTTGCTTTAAAACCACAAAACTATCCTCAAAAACATTTTGTATTATATCTTTATCATAATTAAAAGTTTCTTGAATTAAGGATGCGAAATTAAGTGATTTTGAAATTTGTGTGTTTGCCTCTTGAAGCTCTTGTGTCCTTTGAGCCACCTCTTTTTCAAGGTTTTCACTCAAATATTCAACCTCTTTTCTAGCAGTGATATTGTGTCTTATTGTATTAAATCCTATAATAGTATTATATTCATCATAATAGGGAGAGATAATCGCATTTACCCAATAAAAATTTCCATCTTTTGTAATATTCTTAATATCACCTTGCCAATTTTTACCAGTCTTTATGGTTTCCCACAAATCTTTGAAAGAATCTTTAGGCATATCAGGATGTACCATTGTTTTATGAATTTTACCAATAAGTTCCTCTCTAGGATAACCAGAAACTTCACAAAAAGCATCACTTACATAAGTAATTTTTCCCTTTAAATCCATCTTACTAGCGATGACATGTAGGCTAAATGAATGAAGCAAATTTTTCAACTCTCTATTTGCAATCTCTATCTTGCTATATTGAATCTCCAAATTATTCAGAATATTCATAAACTCATAAAACTCACCTCCATGAATATATTTGCCAGTTTCTATTATCTTCACTGCTTTTTTATTAAATTGTGTTAGAACTCTAGCCAAAATTGATGAGATAATCAAAGACAAAATCAATGAGATAAATGCTACAATTATAACCGAATTCTTAATCTCATCCTCTTTATATTGTTGGGCAGAATCAATTATCGACTTTTTAATATTTATCACAACCCTATATCCAAACCCCTCTAACGGTTTTTCTGTAATATACTGATTGTCATAATCTAGCAAATCATTCAAATAAATATCCAAATGTTTCTGCTTTGAAAAAGAGAATTTATCATTTAAATGTATATTTATCTGCTTATCCTCCTCAATTAAAAATAGGTCATAAAGTGTTGTATCAAGCACATTTTTAAATATATCGGTAATATTATAATTTATCACAATATAAAAAATATCTACCCCTATCTTAATCTTTTTAATCACCCGTGTAGTATTTTTATATGGTAGCTCAATCTTCCCATTTTCCATATTTAAATCAAACTTAGAAAAATAGATTTCATCAAAAGCGATATTTTCCGCCTCCATATAATAATATCTATCAGATTTATCTTGCAATTTATTATGCTCACGTTTAATTATCTGCGAATCTTTATTTAAATCATACCGAATAACCTCAATCCCACTACTATCAAGCAACCTCAACTGAAAAATCCCAATCTCTCTCAAAAAATGCGATTCCAAAATCTTCTCCATACTCTTCTCATTGTACTCCACCAAATCACTAGACATATCAGCTAAACTATTTGAATAATTTTTGATAATAGAAAGTCTGTCATTTATTAGATTCATCTGAGATTTAATCACCAAAAGCCCCTGTTGTTGAATGAAAAAAATCTCTTTTTTAATCCGTACATTATTATTATAAAAAATAAAACTCACAATAATACTTAATGTGATGACAAAAATCACCAAAGTCATAAAATATGAAAATTTCTTATATTTCGCTTTAATTTTAAACACAATTATCCTTTTGCTATTTTTCTAAAAGTCCCCTCACCGCTACCTAATTAAAATCAAATAATTCAGGGTAGCTTTGCCAAATAATAGACCTACAAATCTATTTTATACAGATATTGTAAGCTCAAAATAGAGACCATCTGGGGTATCTTTAAACTCGTAATTTATCTTTTCACTTGACCGTTTGGCAATCTCCAAAAATCCAAGTCCAGCACCTCTTGAATGAGTATTTTCTCCACTTCGCAAAAGTTGTCTTAAGTATTTTCGTTGAGCTATTTTATCCATAGAGTTTATTTTATCTATTTTTTCTATCAATCTATCTTTATCCTCTGTTTCAATATGATTTAAAGTTTTGATGAAATATTTTTCCTTATTTGTAAAATATCCAAGCATACAAATTCCATCACTTTCCCTAGCAGATTTATTTTTTTGCCTACTATCTTTTGAATAACTCATAATATTTTGAAGTTGCTCCACTGCCACCCCAAAAAGATTTCTCATAATTTTCACCTTATCTTTCATCTCAATATCGTGTTTATTTAGTGTCACCTCGATAATGGAGGAAATTTCTGTGATAAACTCCTGTGAAATTGCACCATCGTGTGAAAAAAGAACCTCATCATCCTTAGAACTATTTATTAAATATATCAATCCCATCTTATCTCCTATTTTTCTATATATTCTTCAAGCCGATAATCTTTGACTTGTAACATCTCATTTTGAATAAATTTTAGTTTTACCCTTTTACCTTTTTTGTAGTCAACCTTGCTTTGGATTGGTACTTTTGCATTTTTGCCACTATCGAGTATCACCTCTAAAAATAGTTCATTTTCACCATTAGTTGTGAGGCTTGTCACTTTTCCATAATAAAAAGTTTGCATCGAAGCGGTTGACATATAAAGTATGACGGTGGTTAAAAAAGTGATGATAAAAATCACCATAATAAAATTTTGCCAATTTCGCTTGATATACTCTTTGATTAAAGTTTTTCTAATTTCATTATCATTAACTTTCATATTTTTCCCTGTTTTTTAATTTGTATGCAATAGTTCCTCTAAAAATACTGTGGCGTAACTTCCTTTTGGCAGAAAAAAATTAAGCTCCATCCAAGCTTGTTCCTCTTTGTAATTATACTCTATATGGGTGGGAAAAATCCAAGCCAATCTTCTACTTCCCTGCATTTTATCGATAAATGGTTCACACTCAGCGAAAAAATCTCGTTCAATATTTCCAGCAATTCCATCCGCTTTTATTGGTTTTTTGCCTACCAAAAGTCCAGCTAGAGTTATCTCTTTTTTTTCAAATCTTTTCACCTCTTCAGTCACTTCATTTATCATAAATGCTTTTCCGTGAGGGTAATGATGCATAATATCTCCAGGAAGAATTTTGCAAAAACTCTCTTGACTTTTGATTTGAGTGATAGTCTCCTTTGACCAATTAAAAATCCCTCCCAGCTCCTCAACTGTAAATGAGTTAAAAAGTTTGCTAATCTCTACCCGTTTTGAGAGCCAAAGATTAAAAAGATGACTTTGATAAGCACTTATAAAAAAATTTTTCATCTTTTTTCGCCGTTCAGTTCTCTTACCCTTCAAAATATCTCGACCCGTCTGGTGATTTGCTTTGTCTCGACCAAACCGTTGATAACCAAAATAGTTAGGAATCCCCGTATCTTTGATTTTTTCCAAAATATTACTCAAGATTACAGCATCAGTTTTTGAAACTTTTTTGAGCCGAATAAAAAATCTGTTTCCCTTTAGATGACCAATCCGAAGTTTATTTTTGTGATAAGCAGTTTCCAAAATCTTGATTTTATCGTGAGAAAAATTTGCCACCTTCTCCTCCACCCCTCTTTTTATCATCGAAATCGACTGAATCGTCATACCATCTTTATCTTTCAACCCCGCATATCCAATATCTCGCACCCTCACACCCAGATGCTCACTCATCACCTGCAACATATCCCAAGTGGTCATATCTTTTTTCCGCACCTTCAAAACCAGATGCTCACCCTCTCCACTATTTTCATAAAGTGGCACTTCATCTACCACAAAATCTCTCGAATTTTTATTAAATATCACATCAATTTTTGTGTGATTCAAAAAATATAATCTATCCATTAAATTTATTCCTTCTTAAGCCCCGATTTTTTATTTACTAAAAAGTAGCATATCAAAAATAACTTTAAATTATCTTACAAATAGCAAAAGAATTGTAGTAAATTAAAGCTTAGAATAAAAAAAGGGGTTTTAAAGTGATTTAATAAAGTTTGAGAATTTTTGTTCAAAAACTTGCTGAGAGAAATTTAAGCTATGGTCTCTAATTTTTTGAGGTTCAAAGTGCATTTTTTCAAACTCCTCAAGCGATTTATTTAAACTTTCCATCGATTGAGTTTCAAACTTCACCCCCGTCACCCCATCGACCACACTCTCTTTCGTCCCCCCATCATTTAGAGCAATCACAGGAGTTCCACACGACATCGCCTCAATCGGCACAATTCCAAAATCCTCAACCGCCATATAGATAAAAGCTTTTGCCCGTTGCATATAATCTAGCAAAACTTCATTTGATTGATAACCCAAAGGTTTAATGTTTGGCAGCGCGATTTTTTTTATGGTCTCAAACTCTTCACCATCGCCAATTACGACCAAATTTTTGCCATTTTTATTAAATGCCTCTACTATCAGTTTTGTTTTTTTATATTTAACCAATCGACAAGCTGTCAAATAAAAATTCTCTTTTTTAAAATGAGGTTGAAATAGTTCGGTATCAATTGGAGGATAGATAACAGTGGAATCTCTGCCGTAAGTTTTTTTTATCCGATTTGCTACAAAATGGGAATTTGCAATGAAATAATCCACTCTCGACTGAGTTTTTAAATCAAATTTTCGTATATATTTTAGAGTTAATTTTACAATAATTTTTTTGAAAAATGGCAAATCTTTGGTGTATTCATCGTACAAATCCCAAGCATAACGGATTGGTGTGTGGCAATAACAGATGTGAATCTGATTTTTGTGCTTTTTTACACTTTTTGCAAATGCCCACGAACTAGAGATTATCAAATCATATTTTGATAAATCAAAACTCTCAATCGCTAAGGGAAAAAGTGGTAGATAATTTCTAAAATGTTTTTTTGCATAAGGTAATTTTTGGATAAAAGATGAAGTTATCTTATTTTTTTTGAAAACCTTCTTTTTATCCTCATCTGAAAAAAAATCAACCAAAACAAAAACATCGGCTCGGGGAAATAAACCCACAATCGATTTCAAAACCCGCTCCGCCCCACTATTTGTATCAAGCCAATCATGAATTATCGCTACTTTCATATTATCTCTTTTATATACACAGATACATTTTATGAAAATCAATTAAATTAATATTATGATGTTGCATATAATTTTGATTTAAAGAATATAAATCTCTTAAAATATCAGTTTTATTATCTGCTGAATGTATCTCTCTGTGGCAAGTTGGGCATAAAGAGATAATATTATCTACATCGTCTAGTTGAAAATTATAATTTTTTTGTTGAAACATAGGAACTATATGATGACCCTCGACATAATTTACACCTTTTGAAATAAATGTTAAATGTTGATTATTTATTTTACATTGAAAATTATCTCTAATTTTAGCTTCTGAGATAAATTTTGGATTTCGTTTATATCTCTCTTTTGCTACTTTTTGATTTACTTCACAAATTGTATTTTCAAAAAAACAATCTTCATAAGTTAAATTTTTATATAGATTTTTAATATAATCTCTAATATCTTTATTTATAGAAATATTTTTATTATTATCTCTATCTAATATTTTAATATCTACCAATGAACTAATAACCCAAGTATTAAATTTTTTAAATTTAGAAGAGTTAGTATCAAAACTTTTAATATCCTTTAAATCATATATATTTGTTACTGCTACTAATGATTGATTAATAAAATTTTGA
>JAOZPA010000197.1 GCA_029932985.1 Campylobacterales bacterium | reverse complement strand
AAAATATCCAATAAAATTGTCTCATCAGACCTCACCCCGATAGCTCCATTAAATTCAATCTCATCAATCTTCCCACTAATTTTCAGCTGATTAAAATATTTATTTTTAATAAAATATGCCAAAGTGTAATAATTATCAATATATCCATAAACTTCACTTTTCAAAACTTTCTCAATCGCCTCATCTCGATTTTTTGCTTTTTGTAATTTTATATTGGGGTAGAGAATTTTTAAAGAGGAAACGAACTCCTTGGAATTGCTGGTGTAGATAAATTTTTTATCCTCCAGCTTATTAATATTATGTATATATGAAGTGTCCATCTTTGTAGCAATAACTAGATGGCAATTTATATAAGAATCGGTAGTTTTCAAAAATTTTTTATATTTTTCCTCTTTTTTCAGAATCAAAGGAGTTATATCGCACTCTCTATTTTTGATTTTTGATAATAAATCTTGCCAATTTTTAGTTTTTATCAATTTCATCGGTATCTGAATTTTATCTTCAAAAATTTTCATATATTCAGAAGTTATTCCAATATGAGAATCTTTTTCCAATTTTTCATAGGGTAAAAAATTACCCCGAATACAAATATTTATAATCCCTTTATTTTTAAGATATAATCTCTCATCGGAACTAAACTTAATATTATTTTTTATAGATTCTTGCTCTAGTCCCCCTAGCGGCAACTCTTCATTATGACTAAAATTTTCTGATTGTAATGAAATATGTAAAATAATCATATAAAAAATTGATAAAATAGATAAATTTTTATACATTTTCTTCCTTATTAGTTTTAATTATACTAAAATAAAGCTTATTAATTATACAATTTAAGAAAAAAAGGTTTCTATCTATGAACAATGATTTAAAAAACTATACAATTTTATATATAGAGGATGAAAAGCAGACCAGAGATAGTTATGTTCGACTTTTTGAGAGGCTTTTTAAAGAGGTTTATAGTGCGAGTAATGGTGAAGTGGGGCTAAATCTTTTTAAAAAGAAATCACCCGATATTATTTTGACAGATTCTAAAATGCCTATAATGGGAGGCTTTGAGATGAGTGAGAAAATTAGGAAAATTGATAAAAATATTCCTATAATTTTTGTTTCTGCTCAAAATGAAAATCATTTTGTTGAAAAACTAAAATCCATCAATATCAATTCCTGTTTATTGAAACCAGTAAGTAGAGATGATTTAAAAACAGGTATCGCAGATGCAATTAAAAAATCTCAAAATATTGTATAACTTTATTTGAAAATCAACTCTCTATCATTTCCTCTTTTTTCTCCAAAAGATTTGCCTCTTTGACCTCTTGCCCTATAAACAGAGTGATTAAATCTGATAAAGTTTTTTTCAATTTAGCTCTTTGGACAATCATATCAATAAGTCCGTGTTCCAATAAAAATTCCGCCCGTTGAAAGCCGTGAGGAAGTTCTGAACCAATCGTTTGCTTGATAACTCTTTGTCCTGCAAATCCAATCAAAGCCCCTGGTTCTGCAATTATTATATCTCCCAGCGAGGCAAAAGATGCACTCACTCCGCCCATTGTGGGGTCAGTAAGCACCGAAATAAATGGTAGATTATCGTCGCTAAGTCTTCTTAGGGCCGCTGAAGTTTTGGACATCTGCAAAAGTGAAAATGTACTCTCCTGCATCCTTGCCCCTCCACTTGCACTCAAAATTATCACCGCTTGTTTTTTCTTAACACCTCTAGTGACCGCTCTAACTATCTTTTCACCCTCGACTGAACCTAAACTTCCACCCATAAATTTAAAATCAAAAATCACCATCTGCACATCAACCCCATTTATTTGGCACTCACCACTCACCACCGATGAAAGTCTGCCAGTTTTCTCTTGAGCTTTGGCTACTCGTTTTTTGTATGAAATTTTATCGGTAAAATTCAAAGGGTCAACAGGAGCAAGTGAACTATCAAACTCTTTAAAAGTCCCCTCATCCGCCAATAATTTCACCCTATCCTCAATCCCAATTCTCATGTGAAAATTGCACTTTGGGCAAACATAATTTAACTTCTCAACCTCTTTATAATACATCAAAGATTGACATTTCTTACATTTTATCCAATAACTCTGCTTCTCTTCCGTTTTTACCTCTTTTTGCTCTTGAGATTTCCGTAATTTTTTAAATATATCTCCAAAATTCATAGCTTAACCTTTTAAAACTTCTTTTAAAAATTTGTGTCGTTTCTTATCTTTACAAATCAGAGTGTATCCATTGATTGTAGAGATGTGCAAATCTTCACACATATATAGACCTGCCATTATATCATAATCTCTCGACAAATTAGCAAATAGCAGAAAATCTACATAGTGACCATAAGCCAATGAGAGTGCAATCGCCCCAGGAACTCGATATTTTATATCATTTTTTCTCAAAAGGTCGCCCTGATGATTCTCCTTATAGCCCTTCTCGAAAATTCCCACAATCTTATCATTCTTAGTTTTCTTGACATCTTTAAATTTCAGATTATGCAGTTTCGCCACCTTGAATTGATTTTTGTCTTTGATGAAAATATCACCATTTGCAAAATTAGCAATCACCCCCACAGTTATCTTTCCATCTTGCCTCAAAGCCACACTACTTCCAAAATATGGAAAAAGCGAAAGACAATTTGTACTTCCATCAATCGGGTCAATAATTATTTCATCTTTTCCCTCACCAATAATTCCACTCTCTTCAGAATTAATTCGACCAAAAGATGCAAGATATTTGATAAAAATCTCTTCAGCAATCAAATCAATTTTACTGCTCACATCTCCACCAGCCCCAACCTCAAATTTTTTAAAATAGGATTTTTTCATCCCCTTTTGCAATATTTTATATATTTTCTGATTTGCTTTTATCACTTGACTCAAAAAATTTATTTTCTTATTTCTCATATTTTTCCTTTTTATTATATTTTAGTCCCCTACACCGCTACTACTTTATTGAGCTTTAATGCTAAATAATCCTACCTCATAAGTTTTTTCTATTTTTTTAGTTTCTTTTATATTCTCATCCTTTATATTTAATCTATTTTTTATTGCAT
>JAOZPA010000196.1 GCA_029932985.1 Campylobacterales bacterium | reverse complement strand
TATTCATATCAAGGCTAATCAATAAATCATCTAAAACTAAAATTTTTAAACTATTATTTAGATTTAGATTTGATAAATGTCTGATTATTGCAAAATAGATTGCCATCGCTAAACTTGAAAGCTTTGCTTCATTTAAAAATTCGTGATGTTTCTCTATAATCTTATTTTTAAAATTAATCTCAATATTTACAATAAACTCTAAAGCATTATTTAGCCCTAAACCTTTAGCAAGAGGGATATAATCTGTGCTGTAAATAAATTTTTCCACCTTAAATTCTGTATTAAATTTTTCTAAAAATAGATTAATATCATCTAACAAAATATCAATAATATTTTTCAACTCATTTAGTTGATTATTTGGATTTTCAATATCTTTTAATAATTTTTTACCATCTTTTACAGGATAATATTCAAATATTTTATTTAATAAATGATATATATTTATCTTTTTATAACCCTGCTCTTTCATAAAATTTATCTGTAATAACTTTTTATAATCTAATATTGGATTTATTAATGAAAAATTATTAATAAAATCAATATCTTTTTTAAAATTATTTTTATCTATTTTCAAAGTTTGATTGTTACTAAAATCAAATTTCAAATATGTATCTTTATTTTTAAAGATATTTATATTTTCATTAAATTCAAATTCATCTATTATCGGTTTGGATAAAAACTCAAAAGCCTTATAGATAGAACTTTTACCACTTCCATTTTCTCCATAAATCAGCATTCCATTTTTATTTGGATAAAAAGTATTATTTTGTTCTTCATCTATAAAAAACCTAAAATTATTTAACTCTATTTTCTCTATTTTAATCATCTATTAGCTCCCCTATATCCAATTTTTCAATAATTTTTACCACATCTTCAATATCTCTTTTATAAATATCTGTGCTATTATAGTGTGAAGCATCATTTAGTAAAACTCTTTTAAATGTTTTTAATTTATTTAAATTATCAATAATATTTTGATTTTTATCAATCCCTTTTGTATTTTCAAATTTAATAGCTTTATTTAAAAGCTTATCAAGTTCTAAAACTTTACATCTATCTCCTACTTGTAACTCTTTTGGCAAAAATTCACATAATATCTCTTCGAGTGCTTGTCTCAATAAATTTGCACTGCAACCATAATTATAACTATCTTTTTGCTGAATCGCTTGAGCTAATAGAGAATTTGATTGTTTTATAAATGGCACTTCAAACTCATCTTTTTTGGTTACATATATTTCATAAGGTTTTAAATTCATCTTTTCATTTACTATATCAAATAAACCTTTATCGTGAGTAAAAAAGAAGATTTGAAAATCACTAAATTCCTCTTGTAGAATTTTAATCAAATTTAATCTATTATTCATATCAAGGCTAATCAATAAATCATCTAAAACTAAAATTTTTAAACTATTTTCAGCCAAAAAACTAAACTGTTTTTTTATAATTGCAAGGTAGATACTTATTGCTAAAGCTGATAATCTCGCTTCATTTAAAAAGTTATGATATTTCGTAATGGGTTCATTAAAATATTCTATTTCTAAAAAAGTTTCTTTTTCAAATGCATCAAATTTAATATCTGTTATTTTTATATTTTGATTAAAATTATCTAAATATAAATTCATATCATTAAAAATATCATCTTTTATTATTTGTTTAAATTTATCAAAATATTCTTGCCCTCTTAGCATTTTCAATGTTCTATTCTCATCATTTATAGGGTAATTTTCTAAAATCTTTTCAAAAAAACTATATAAATTTTTATTATTATTTTCTTCAAGAAATGATACTTTTAATAAATCTTTATATTCTATAATTGGTTTAGATACAGATAATTTTTCTATAAAAGAAAAATCATTATCTATGCTTAAATGGTCACTATCTATTCTTAGTGTTTCATTATTTGAAAAGTCAAATTCAAGATATGTATTATTGGACTTAAAGATATTTATATTTTCATTAAATTCAAATTCATCTATTATCGGTTTGGATAAAAACTCAAAAGCCTTATAGATAGAACTTTTACCACTTCCATTTTCTCCATAAATCAGCATTCCATTTTTATTTGGATAAAAAGTATTATTTTGTTCTTCATCTATAAAAAACCTAAAATTATTTAACTCTATTTTCTCTATTTTAATCATCGATTAACTCCCTCTATAATTTTTACGACAGATATAACTCTTCTATATATTAAGCCTCTTTGGATAGTTTTATTATTTTTAAAAATTTTATACATCTCTTTTATCATATCCAAACTTCCATCAAACTCTTTTATCACATTTGTAACTTCATCGCTTATAAAACAATCATCTTTTTTCATCTCATTTTCAAAATACAGATCATAAACCATTCCATTAATTATAGATTCAAACAGTGATGATTCCATATTCATTTTTTGCTCTTTTGCAAATAAAATATAATCCACCAATATTTCAAAAGGTTTTTGTTGCTCTTTTGGAATTTGTGGAATAGGAAGTTTTTCCATATTTATTTTTTGCCACATAGTTGTACCAACACCTGAAGAGGTTTTAATTTTATTATAAAAAAAGAATATTATTGTAGAATTCAAAATTGATAATAAATACTTAAGGTTTTTGCCATTTATAAAATATAAAGTTTTATTTACATAAAAGTTATTTCTATCTAAAGTAAATGTTTGAGCATCTGAAAGCTCCATTAATATAATTTTTTCTTTTTCTAAGTTTTGATAAGTTTCTTCTTTTAATTCACCTTGAATACTATACCATTTCTTAAAAGAACTTCTTTTTTCCAATTTAATTTTATATTTATTCATATGTTCTTTAATTGCTGGATAATATTCAATATTATCTTGACTTCTAAGAAAAATTAACCAATGATTCTTCCATTTATATGTATATTTTTTTACATCTCTACCATTTAAAAGTGGTTTTATAATTTCAGCAGATTTTTTATCTTTTGCTATCAATTCATCTTTAGCTTTACCATCAATTATAAAAGCTTCATTAAATCCTGTTTTAATACCATAATTTATTTTTATATCCCACTCTTTTAGAGGAGTTCCAATTTTTTCAATTTGCTTTTTAATTTTAAGTTCATCTTTTGTAGCAA
>JAOZPA010000072.1 GCA_029932985.1 Campylobacterales bacterium | reverse complement strand
CCCAACTCTCCACTAAAAGCGGTAAATGGGTAGCTTTTAAAATAGATAAATTTTTGATTATTTTTTACCCAAAGTTCCAGAACTCTCTCATCTTTCAATGCTATTAAAGTTATTTTATCAAAAGGCAAACTTAATTTTTTATTTTTTAGAAGAGATTGCAAATTTTTTAAAATATTTTTTTCATTTTTTTTATTAACACTTTCTATGCTCTCTTTTCCCTTGATTTTCAGAAAAAAAGGATACCAAATTCCTCGACCAAAAAAATATAAAACCATAATAGATGAGATAAAAACTAAAAAATATTTTGTCATTAATTTGAGGAAGGGAGGAGTTAATCCCCCCTTTGAAATTTTAAACTTTAAAGTTTAGTGGTCTGCGTCTAGGTTGAAAGCTTTTGTTCCTACCCAGTACATTGCGATACAAAATGCCAATCCGCCGATTGAAATCATCATTTCAGTAGCACTTGGGAAGTAGTGAACCCACTCTGGAGGGAGTTGGTATTCCACTTTTTTAAGCATTTGTAGAGGTTTTAGTTGAGTATCATGAACTAGATTGTATCTCATGAAAAAGATTCCAACCATTCCACTAAGTGATGCAAAAACTAAAGCTACATGTGCTTTTCCGCCAGTTTTTAGGATTATCACAAGTGGGATAACCATTGCCAAAATCACCTCTGCCCAGAAAGTTCCTGAACCTAAGATGTGGATTGCAACTTCTGCTCGGTCAGGCATTCCACCATAGATGTCAGTAAGCAATTTCCAAGTTACAAAGAAGATTAAAATAGATAAGAGTAATGCTTGGATTTTTGCCAAACCTGTTAACATTTTTTTGACCTCTTCATTGAATCTAAGTCTGTATCTAAAGCCCATTATGATAAATGCGATGAAGATACCTGTGATGAAAGCTGTAAGGATGAAATATGTTGGATAGAAAACTCCATTTGAGATAGGTCTTGCATTTAAAAATCCAAAAACCGAACCTAAATTTGAGTGAGCTGCTAAACCGATTAAAAGTCCAGCAAGTCCAAAATATTTCGCCATTTTCATATCGTTTTTAAGTAAAAAAATAAATTCAACAATCATAAAAGCAAGATATGCTCCATACAAAGTTCCCATCCACCAGATAGCTGATGTGAGTCCAGGGCTTACTACATTGTAAATTACCATAGTTACTGGGTGACCGATTTCAAAAGCGATAACTAAAAAACCAGCTAAAATTGTAACAATTGAGCCAAAAATCGCTCTTTTTGAGATTAACTCATAATCTTTAAATCCAAAAACATCACCTAAAGACCCTACGATACAAAGTCCAGTTGAGCTAACAACAAAGAAAATATATACCGCAATCATCAATCCCCATGGGTGTTCACGAGTTACATTATAAGCATGGTGTCCGTGTCCTAAATAAGTGATAACACCTATAACTAGCATCGCCATACCTACCACCACAAAAGCAGCTACAAGGTAGTTCGCAAAATTTTTCTCAAAACTTAATAAATCTTTAACACTAACTTTCTTTACAGGAATTGTTGTTATAAACTCTTTAATTTGTGCAATCATATCAATCTCCTTATGTTAGATAAAAAAGTTTAGGTTTTGTGCCTAAATTTGCTTTTAGAGTAAAATGCTCTCTAGTTCTAAGCAACTCACTAATTTCACTTTGTGGGTCATCCAAATCACCAAAAATTCTCACCTTAGTTGGGCAAGTATTTTGACAAGCAGTTGTAGTCTCGCCTCGCTCTAATCTCGTATCGGTACAGAACGTACACTTATCAACAGTCATAGTTCTATCATCTACATATCGTGCATCGTAAGGACAAGCATTCATACAGTAGCTACACAAAATACACTTTTCAGGATCTACTCGCACCTGTCCCTGCTCACCATAATAGGTTGCATTTGTAGGGCAAACCATTTGACAAGGAGCTTCATCACAGTGCTGACATTGGCTTGGATAAAATGTGTTTGACACGATGCTAAGAAGTGGATACTCCCCCTCAATCTCGCCAACTCCTACCCAAATCCGATGTTTATCTGCCCCTAAAAGCACACCGTTTTCCTCTTTACAAGCCACTTCACAAGCTTTGCAATTGATACAATTTTTATAATCTAATGCCATTCCATATCTAGCCATAATTATACCTTTCTAATTTCTACATTTGTTTCGTGCATTGCAGCTGCCCCATAAACTGGCTCTGTAACATCTTCGATTACTGCATTATCATTTGCACCATTTTTGTATGCCCAGCTCAAAGCTTCACTCTCTTGCCCAAAACCGTGAACAAAAAATACTGTATCTGGTGCGATTTTTTCAGTAGGATATGCTTTGATTGTCACTTTTCCAGCACTGCTTGAAACTTCGATGTTGTCACCAAATTTAATATCTTTAGCTTTTGCGATTCGTTTATTTATCCAAATATAATTTTCAAAAATCAAATCTCGAAGCACTGAGTTATTTGCAGTTCCACTTTGGGTAAATTGAGCATGTCGCCCTGTGAGCAATCTAAACTTACCTTTTGGCACATTGAAATTATACTCATCTCTCCAGATTGGCATTGGGTCAACACCTTTAGTAGATAAGTTTGCTAAATAGCACTCAACTTTGCCAGATTTTGTCTTTGGTTTGCCACCATTAACAGAGTAAGATTTTCGACTTTCAATATAATATTGATGAACATTTGCCGAAACTTGCTTGTAATATTTGCCCATATCAGGATAATAAACACCATGCTTTTTAAGCTCTTCAGCCGCTCCGTGGTGGTCGTGAACAGCATGTTCATTAATTTTTTCTTGAGATTCGTGGAAAGGTTTTGTCAAATCAAACTCAGCATAAGCTGCCTCTTCACCATCCTCTTTAATTAAATCTTGAACTTCTTCATCGTGCTTTTTTGTAATTTCAAAAATTGATTTAGAGATTTTATTTGTAAGTCCCTGCATAATTTCCATCACAGGTTTACTCTCAAACATCGGCTCAACAACTTTATTTCTTTGAGCAATCGACGGCTCAACACCACCAAAAGTTTTAACGGGATCTGTTCGCTCAAGGTAAGTACACTCAGGCAAAACCACATCAGCATACATTACAGTATCACTCGGCATTGTGTCAATCGCCACCACAAGTTCCATCTTTTTTAACATCTCAATAGTTTTCGCACTATTTGGCATATTCAAAACTGGATTGTGTTTATAGATAAACATACCTCTCACATTATATGGCATCCGTTTTTCTAAAAATCTATTTCTCCACGATACCCATGAACCGCCTCCACCGACAACTGCACAATCGCTATAACCAGCTTCGCCCTTTACTGCATTTTTCTTTTTGTCAACGCCTCTTGACCTAGCTCTATCATAGATAGGTTCTAAACCTTCGTGACCTTTTAATTTGATTTTGCTACCAAATACTAATCCACCTTTACAGTCGATTCCGCCACCAAGACCTTGAAAAATTGCCATTGCTCGTCTAAGTTGAAAGTCATTTTTTGCAAATGTACTTCGCCGTCCAGGGTAATAAACCGATTTTGGAGCATGAGCCATAAATTCTCGTGCCACTTTAATTATATCAGTTGCTTTAATACCTGTGATTTTTTCAGCCCATTGAGGAGTATATTTATTTTCAATAATACTTTGTTTATATTTATCAAAACCTGCAAAATTATCTTCCACATATTTTTTATTATAAATCTCTTCAGTAATTGTCACATAAGTTAATGCCAACACAAAAGCTAAATCAGTCCCAGGTTTTATCGCCAACCACTTATCAGCCTTAGCCGCAGTGTTTGTAAATCGTGGGTCGATACAAATCATCTTTGTTCCACGACCTTTAGTTCGCTTAAACATATCCATAGTGTCAGGAGTTACAATAGCTTCCGCTCTATTCGCCCCAGCCATAATCACATATTCAGCATTTTCTAAGTCTGATTGAGGATAAGCCCCCAAAGTCACACCATAGCCAGAAACCACAGTTTGAAGACAAATTGATGAGTGATTTAGCCAGTTTGCAGAACCAAAAGCTTGATAAAATTGCTTAAAGGTATGCTCCGCCATCCCCTCACCTGCACAAAATAGAAAACTTGAACGGTTATCTTTCTCTTCATCAAGAATCTTCACCATCTTCTCTTCTATATATGAATAAGCTTCATCCCAAGTAACTTTTTTAAACTTTCCGCTACCTTTTTTACCATCTCGAATCATTGGAGATTTTAGTCGGTCTGGGTCATAAAGTGCCTGAATTCCAGCATTTCCTCTAGGACACAACATATTCTTAGATTTTGGAAATCTAGGATTTGGGTCAAGTTTGGTAACCACCCCATTTTCAACTCTAGCAATCGCTGCACACTTGTTCACGCACATCTCACAAAGAGTTGGTACAAATGTAGCCTCACCTGTACCAGTTTTAGTAGTAATCTCTATTTTTCCCTTATCTTTAGCCAAAAGATTTGAAACAGAGATGGAAGTTCCACCAGCTATAGCCAAAGCCACACTTCCTTGAAGAAACTTTCTTCTTGATACTTCTACCTTCATAAGCATTTCCTCCTTCAAATATTAATCTGATTGATAAAATAAGACAATTTTTGTCCTCTATTATCAATAAATTTTATAAATTATAACAGAAAAACTTATAAAAAAAGGCGATTTAAATCAAAAAATTAATTTTTTAATGTAATCTATTACAAATATTAGCATTATAATAATTTATAGCTTGTGTATTTGATAGAACGAGAATATCAAAAAGTTTTCATTGCTGTTTTAGAAGTTTGGGGTTTGGTGTTGGGCAACGCTACCTAATTAAATCAAAAAAAAGCCAGTAACACTAGAAAGTTACTAACTAATTATCATATAACCTATTTTCTTAATCAATATTTAAGAAAAAGGAGGATATTCTGTTTTTTATGGCTTGTAAAATTAGCGGTGAAATCAGTATTAAGTAATATTGATTTTTAAAAACATATTTTTTTAAAGGAAAAAAAATGAAAAAATTAGTATTGATGTTATTAGTTTCGTTAAGTGTGCTATATGCAACCCAAGCGACAAATGAAAATGTAACAAAGTTGTATGTTGCCACATTTGACAGGGCTCCCGATTCCGCAGGATTAAATTATTGGGTAAATGATTCGGGTTTGAATCTTGAACAAATCGCCCAAAGCTTTTTTGACCAATCAGAAACTCAAGAGTTATATCCACCAACTTTTACAAATGATTTATTTATAAATGCCACTTATCAAAATCTATTCAATAGAGATTCAGATAATGCAGGATTTGAGTATTGGAAGAGTGAATTAGATAACGGCACAATAAGTAAAGATAAGTTTATCTTAGCTCTTGTAAATGGAGCTTTGGGCGATGATGCTATTTTACTTAGCAACAAAACCACAGTCGCTCAAGCATTTGTGGATGCTAATCTAAACAACTTAGAAGATGCCAAAACAGTTTTGGCAGATGTCGATACCACTCAAATTTCAGTTCAAAATGCCTTGGATTTGATTAAATCTATGCTAGATAAATTAGACCAAGCATTTATTACCACTTGGAATATATCTGGTAAAAATTCTAAAAATCCATTTGAAATCCAAATTTTATCTACTGGTGATGGCTACAATTATTCTATAGATTGGGGTGATGGTAAAATTGATACGGAAGTAACAGATAAAATTACTCATAGATATTCAAAAGCAGGAATCTATATTGTAAAAATAACTGGTGATTTTCCTAAATTTTATCTTCAATATTGGTCTCAACAAGATAATTCTAACGAAAAACTTCTCTCAATTGAACAGTGGGGGAAAATAAAATGGAAATCTTTTCTGCAATCTTTCAGTAATTGCCCAAATATGGTGCTAAATGCAAAAGATGTTCCAAACCTATCAAATGTTACAGAGCTTACTAATATGTTTCAAGGTGCAACCTCTTTTACAGGAGATTTAAGCCGTTGGGATGTTTCAACTATTACAAATATGAGCAATATGTTTTCTGGTGCTGAATCTTTCACTTCCGATTTAAGCAAATGGGATGTTTCAAATGTTTCAAATATGAGTGGTATGTTTCATAGAGCAAAACTTTTTAACTCTGACCTAAACAAATGGAATGTTTCTAATGTTAAAAATATGTCTTTAATGTTTATGGAAGCTAAATTATTTAATTCAAATATAAGCTCTTGGAAGACATCTAGTCTTACTTCAATCAATTCTATATTTAATAAGGCTGAATCCTTTAATCAACCCATAGGAAATTGGGATGTTTCCAAAGTTACTACTTTTGAACGTATCTTTTTTGAAGCTACATCTTTCAATCAAGATATAAGTAATTGGAATGTATCAAATATCTCTCAAATTCGTAATATGTTTGAAAATAGTGCTTTTAGTATCCAAAACTACAACAATCTCTTAATTGGCTGGAGTAAATTAAATTTAAATAAAGGTATTATATTTTCATCAGGATACAGAGAATACAGCAATGCAGGTAAATCAGCCAGACAATCCATCATAGATAACTTCAACTGGACATTTTATGATAGCTTTGTTGAGGTAGATGAAACCCTGCCAGTTTTAAATCCCCTCACCGCTACAATTGCAGAAGATAGCTCAATCGGCTCAACCGTCGGACAAGTTATAGTCAAAACTATAGGAGACTCAAGTATAACCTCTTACACTTTATCAGGCACGGGAGCAAGTAGTTTTACCATCTCAAATAGTGGAGAAATCACAGTAGCTCAAGTTTTGAACTATGAAACCAAATCCAAATACGATTTAACAGTTTATGCCACAACAACAGACGGAAATAGCCTAAATGCAACTGTAACTATAAATATTTCAAATATAGTAAAAATTCTAGTATTAAATGATATTTTCATTACAATTTCAGAAAACACCTCTACAAATTCACCTATTGCACAACTTAGTGGTAAAGAAATGGGTGACCAATCATCTGCTGTATTCATAATATCGGGAGAGGGAGCAGAAAAATTTACATTATCTCATTACAGAATTTATTTAAAAGAAGCACTAGATTACAAAACTAAATCAAGATATGATTTATTTATCCACGCTTCCACAGATTTAGGAGATGGTGAAAAATCAAAATTTACTGTAAATGTCACACAAGCAAAAGCAGTTTTGCCAGTTTTAAATCCCCTCACCGCTACAATTTCAGAAGATAGTCAGGTTGGCTCAACCGTCGGGCAAGTTACGGTTCAATCACAGGGAGATTCAAGTATAACCTCTTACACTTTATCAGGCACGGGAGCAAGTAGTTTTATCATCTTAAATAGTGGAGAAATTGAAGTAACTCAAGCTTTGGATTATAAAACTAAATCTAAATATGATTTAACAGTTTATGCCGTCACTTTAGAAGGAAATAGCCCAAATGTAGCCGTAACTATAAATATCAAAGATGTTATCGAAAAAATGCCAGTTTTAAATAATTTTACCGCTACAATTGCAGAAGACATTTCAGTAGGTTCAACTGTCGGGCAAGTTACGGTTCAATCACAGGGAGATTCTAGTATAACCTCTTATACTTTGTCAGGCACGGGAGCAAGTAGTTTTGCAATCTCAAATAGTGGAAAAATCACGGTTAAATCAGCATTAGATTACAGCACCAAACCTAAATATGATTTAACAGTCTATGCCACCACCGCAGACGGCAATAGCAATAATGCAACCGTAACAATAAATATTTCAGATGTTCTTACAAAGTTGCCAGTCTTAAATCCCCTCACCGCTACAATTGCAGAAGACATTTCAGTAGGTTCAACTGTCGGGCAAGTTACGGTTCAATCACAGGGAGATTCAAGTATAACCTCTTACACTTTATCAGGCACAGGAGCAAGTAGCTTTATCATCTCAAACAGTGGAGAAATCACAGTAACTCAAGCTTTGGATTATGAAACTAAATCTAAATATGACTTAACAGTTTATGCCACCATAGCAGATGGCAATAGCCCAAATGTAGCCGTAACTATAAACATAATAGAAGTAACATCAGTAAGTAAAGTTAAAAAAACTGGGCAAACCCAAAGTTATGCTGATTTTGATGATGGATATTATCAAATAGGAATAGAAAATAGTTATAGCAGAAGTAATGAAATTGTCACAGATAATGTTACAAAACTAATGTGGCAAGATGATGAAGAGGCGAAAACCATCAAAAAAACTTGGGTAACTCAGGCAAACTATGATGCAGGTAATTATAGCAATACCTCTGGTGATACAGCTACTACCTATTGCAAAAACCTAACTTTAGGAGGATATGATGATTGGCAATTACCAACTATAAAAGAGCTTCAAACTATTGTAAATGATGGTACTTATAATCCATCTATAAATAGTACATTTGTTAATATTACCTCTAGCCCCTATTGGAGTTCTGCCACAAATTCAAGCAATACTAGCTATGCTTGGAATGTCAACTTCTACAACGGCAACACCTACTACAATAATAAGGGCAATAGTATATATGTTCGTTGTGTGGGAGGCGGACAATAAATACTTTGACCCTTTGCTATCTCTGCCCCGCAGGGCGAAATTTTTTATTATTAAAAGCCTCGAACTTATTCGAGGCTTTTAAAAAAGGAAAATTATGAATTATGACAATTTACCAATATACAAATCATCTTTAGATTTTTGTGTTTATATAGAAACCATAGTTAAAACTTTTGAGAAATATAATAAATACTCAATAGGAGAAGATTTAAGAGTTTATAGTAAAGATATGCTTTTTTTGATACATAAAGCCAATAGAAGTAGAGATAAAGAACAAATTTTAAATCTACTTGTAGATAAATGTGAGGAGTGCAAAATGCTTATACAATTAGCAAAAGAGTTAAAAATATTTAAATCTTTTAAACAATTTGAACATTCAACAAAATTATGTATAAATGTGTGCAGACAATCACAAGCTTGGTATAACTATACCAAACAAAATGCCAGAGTTTCAAAATGATAAATTTTGAAAGTGTGCAACTTTTTATTGTGCGGTCATATCACCACAAGGTATATAGTCAGATTATAAATATTTGGCACTTTGTTTATAACTTTTTTATTTTTATAATCAAAGATAAAGTATATGACTTAATTACCTCTAGCTCCTATTGGAGTTCTACCACAAATTCAAGCAATACTAACAATGCTTGGAATGTCAACTTCAACAACGGCAACACAAACAACAATAATAAGGACAATAGTAAATATGTTCGTTGTGTGAGAGGCGGAGAATAAAAAATGTTTGAGTTCAAAGAGATTTATAGAGCTTATTTAAAGTGTAGAAAACTCAAAAGAAACACTATAAATGCTTTAACTTTTGAACAAAATCTTTTAGAAAACTTATGTAACTTAGAAACTTCTCTAAATAACAGTAGTTATCTTCCTAAAAGGTTGGTTTGTTTTTTGACAAGCTCTCCTAAACTAAGAGAAGTATTTGCTTCTGATTTTAGCGATAGAGTGGTACACCATATAGTTGTGCCACTTCTTGAACAACTATATGAACCAAAGTTTATATATGATAGTTATTCTAATAGAAAAAATCGTGGTATTCACTCTGCCACAAAAAGAGCAAGACATTTTATGAGAGGTTCAAAATATTATCTACAACTGGATATTAAAAGTTTTTTTTACTCTATAGATAAAAATATACTTTTTTTAAAATTAAAAAAAGAAATTATAAAAAATTACAATAAAAAAGTAACATCTACACAAATTCAAATGCATGAGATACTAAATCTTGTTTATATAATCATATTTCAAGATGTAACAAAAAATGTTATTATTAAAGCAAATCCACAAATGTTCAAAAATCTACCACCTCATAAAACACTATTTAAAATTTCTAAAGATAAAGGTCTCCCCATAGGAAATCTAACCAGTCAATTTTTTGCAAATGTCTATATGAATGATTTTGATAATTTTATCAAACGAAAACTGAAATCTAAACGATATTTAAGGTATGTTGATGATTTTGTTCTTTTTGCTGATTCAAAAGAGGAATTATTATACTTTTATCAAGAGATAACAAAATATTTAAGTAAAGAGCTAAAATTACAATTAAGAGAAAAAATATATAGGAACCCGAAACTTGTTTCGGGCTTTTTGGGGCATAAATTATTAAGAACCCCAAACTTCTTCAAAACTTTTTTAGCTGAAACAAGTTTCAGCTTCCAATTTAAAGCCCAAAACTTGTTTTGGGCTTTAAATCAGCCTCGAACAAGTTCGAGCTTCCAATCAAAAATTACTAAAAATCTAATTCTTAAAAACAACAATGATGGATTAGATTTTTTGGGTTATATTATTCGCCCAAACTACATACTTGCAAGAAAACGAGTTGTGAATAATTACAAATACAAAAAAGCAAAGTATCTACAAGATTATGAAAGACAAGAAGGAAAAATGAGTCTTGAAGAGATAAAAAAATTCTTATCTGTTCAAGCTTCATTTGTAGGACATATAAAACATGCAAATAGCTTTAATTTATTACATAAGGTAGGAAAGATAGATGAAAAAGGTAATCCTTTTGATTATGATAGGAGTTAGCACAATGCTAAGTGCAAATGATTTAAGCAGAACAAATGGTGTGGTAACAGATAATACCACAAATCTACAATGGCAAGATGATGTAGCAAGTGTATCTAAAACTTGGAGTGAAGCAATCAGATATTGTGAAACTTTAAGTTTAAATGGTCTTAGTGATTGGAGGTTACCAAACAAAAACGAACTATTATCTATTGTTGATTATACAAAATATGATCCAGCAATAGATGCAACTTTTATTAATGTTACCTCTAGCTCCTATTGGAGTTCTACCGCAAATTCAAGCTTTACTAGCCATGCTTGGTTTGTCGTCTTCAGCTACGGCTACACATACGGCGATACTAAGGACAATAGTACCTATGTTCGTTGTGTGAGAGGCGGACAATAAATACTTTGATCCTTTGCTATCTCTGCCCCGCAGGGTGAAATTTTTTTTTCACGGAAGCTTGAACTTGTTCAAGGCATAAAAAGAGGCTGACAATAGATTAGGAAGCTTGAACTTGTTCAAGGCATAAAAAGAGGCTGAAATAAATTTCAGCTTCCTAAAAGGAGTTTATTTTGTTTAAACACATCAAACTTCCACATATTGATTTAATTGGATATTGTCAATTTATCACTTTTAGGACAAATGACAGTTTAGATAGCTATTTACAAAAAATATATAATAGCACTCTACCAAATCCTAAAAAACAGTTTATTCTAGATAATCATCTGGATAATTCCAACAAAGGAGCCTATCTATATGATAATAAAATAGATATTTTTAAAAAAGTGATTTTTGAAAAAAATGGTAATTTATACCAACTGATATCTTATGCAATTATGCCAAATCATATCCATATTCTACTAGAACAAAAAAGCTCTCTTACTAAAATTATGAAATATATCAAAGGCAAAAGTGCAATTGAGTTAAATAAAGCTTTGGGTAAAAAAGGGAAATTTTGGGCAAGTGATTATTATGATAGAGTAATACGAAATGTAAATCATTTAAATGTAGTGTATGAATATATTTTGGATAATCCAACTAAAGCCAATTTAGATGATAGAGATGAAAGAGTTTTTACAGATACTAAAACTTTAAATCTGTTTAGGAGTTAGTAGCCTTGAACTTGTTCAAGGCTTTATAGGAACCTCGAACTTGTTCAAGGCATAAAAAGAGGCTGAAATAAATTAGGAACCTTGAACTTGTTCAAGGCTTTTATAGGAACCTCGAACTTGTTCGAGGATTTGGCTTGAACAAGTTCAAGCTTCCTAACAAAAGGTAAACGAAGACTTCGGGGTCAGACCTAGGCTGTCGAAAAAGCAACTCTAAAGGCTACTCTCTATTTCCGCTTTTTG
>JAOZPA010000071.1 GCA_029932985.1 Campylobacterales bacterium | reverse complement strand
AACCATTTTCTAAAATTTCTAAAAAGTTACTATTTTTAGAAGATGGTTTGAAATTTAACATATCTATTTTTTTATGATAAAAAATTTCTCTTTTATTTTTTGGTATTTGTTGCAAAAAATTAAGAATCTGTTCCAAATAACTATCATCTATATTTATTGTTAATGTTTGCATCGTATTCCTTTTATAAAGTTTTGATAATTATATCAAAACTTTAGTTTTTTTTCTCATTTTAGAAAAATATTCTTAAATTTCTTTTTCCGTTGCCAAACACTAAACCTCAATATTAAACTTTATTCCACATTTTAGAAAGATTTGAAGTTATTTTTGGATGAATATTTTTCATAAAAAAGTCCTTTTAATTTTATATTTTTTAGATAAAGAATTATCCCATTTTTATGGTTTTAAAAGGCTTTTAAAAACTTCAAACTAACTTAAATTATATTTTTTTTACTATTTTGCAAATTCAAAAATCGGCACATTCTACATTAGATTTATACCATTTAATTTCAAAAGCGAATTTAATCTATATTTTCTACCTAAAAAATTATAAAAAAGTTTATCCATAGTTTGACTTCCACCCTTTTCTAAAATCTCTTTTTTATATTTTTTTGTCAATTTTTTATTAAAGATACCATTCTCTTTAAGCTCAATAAAAGCATCCGCACTCAAAACCTCAGCCCATTTATAGCTATAATATCCAGCCGAATATCCCCCAGCAAAAATATGAGCAAAGCCATTTTGAAACTGATTATATTTAGGAGGGGTAAGCACATTAATCTCTTTTCGTACCTCATCTAAAAGTTTTTGAACTTGCTTTTTTTGATAGAGTTTCAGGTGAAGTTTAAAGTCAAATAGTGAAAATTCAAGCTGACGAACCATCATCAAACTAGATTGAAAATTTTTAGCTTTTTTGAGCCGTTTAATCAACTTATCACTAATTGGTTTTTTTGTTTTATAATCTTTTGCAAATATTTTCAAAACCTCTTTTTCATAGGCAAAATTTTCTAAAAACTGTGACGGAAACTCAACCGCATCCCACTGCACACCATTCACCCCACTCACAAAACTCTCATTAGTTTTAGAAAAAAGATGATGAATCGCATGACCCATCTCATGAAATAGAGTCACAACATCATTGTGTCGTAAAAGCGATGGAGATTTTTTATTTGATGGTGGAAAGTTACACACCACAAAAGTGGAAGCTAATTTTTGCTCATTTTTCTCACCCAAAGAGTGCGACTCCAGATTGTGCATCCAAGCCCCGCCCCGTTTACTTTTTCTAGCCTCTAAATCCAAATATAATCTAGCTACAACTTTTGAATTTTCAATCAAATCATAAGCTTTTGCCTTTTTATCCCAAAGTTTAATTTTGACCTCTTTAAATTCCATACCAAATTGCTTTTTCAAAAATGAGAATAATCCAGTGACCACAGAGTTTTTTTCAAAATATTTTCTATAAACCTCCTCATCAATATCATATTTTTTCACTCTCAGTTTTTCACTATAATAAGCCACATCGAAAGATTGCAAATTTTTAATGTTATCCTCTTTTTTTGCCAAATCTTTAATCTCTTGCAAATCAACTTTTGCCTGTTTTTTTGCTTTTTGGGCTAAAGAGGTTAAAAAATTTATAACTTCATCTGTTGAGTTTGCCATTTTTGTTTTGATTGAAAGCTGGGCATAATTTTTAAATCCCAAAAGTTTAGCAAGTTTTAATTTCAAATCTAAAATCTTATCTATAATTTTGGAATTTTTTGGAGCTCGTGAACTATAAGCTTTATACATTTTTTCTCTTAATTCCCGATTTTGCCCATAAGTTATGTAGCAGATATAGCTTGGCATTTGAAGAGTAAACCTATATTTTATTTCGCCATCTTTTTTAATCTCTTTATCAGATAAATCACTTTTAGAAATCCCTTTGACATCTTTTTTATCCACTATCATCTCAAAAGCATTTGTCGAATCAATTAAATTTTGTGAAAATTGATTTGAAAGTTCACTCAGCTCTAAATTTATCTTTTGAATCGCTTTTTTCTTTCTGTTTTTTAGCCCCACACCGCTTAATTCAAACTCCTCAATCATATCATCTAAAACTTTTTTTTGCTCATTATTAATATCTTTTTCGTGCATTTTCAACTGCTTAAAGACTTTGTAAATTTTCTCATTTTGCGATAGCTTAGAGCTATATTCGGTAATAATTGGCAAAACATCAGCATAAATCTCTTGAGTTTTTTCAGAATTATTTACAGAATTAAGATGTGAAAGCTGACTAAAACTTTTTTCTAAATCATCCTGTATCACTTGATAAACCCTCACAAAATTCAAAAAACTTTTCTTTTTTAAATTCAAAAGCTCCTCTATTTTTTTCTCATTTGAGTTTATTTTACTTTTAATATCCATCTTTAAAATCTCTAAATCATTTTCTAACTTTATAAACATTAAATTCCTTTAAATTTTCTGATATTAAAGCAAAAATTATCTTATATTTGGATAAAATGGGGGATTTAAAATAGGGGAGAGGGGTCTATGCTAGAGATTTTTAAACAACAAAAAAGTTTTTTGACAAGAGCGAAAGAGAAAAGTTCTTTTAAATATATATTAAATTTTGATGAAAATGGTGCTTTTGTTGAAGTTTGTGATAATAAATTAAAGCCAATCAAGGGAATAGATTTTAGAGTTTATAATGGACTTGATAGAGAAATTTTACAACTTTTAGATGAGTGTGAGAGAAGTGATTTTTTTGAGATTAGTTGGGAGGATGAATTAGAGCAAATTTATCTGCATAATTACCATCGGTTGCTTGAACTTTTGATATTGAGTGATAAAGTTTTTAATGATAAAAATGAACGAATTTTCTATGAAAGTAATATTATTTTTGTAGATTTAAAGATTCTTAAAAAGAATAATAAGTTTGTGGTCTATCCGATGATTAATCAAAATAGTGAATTTAAATTTATTACATCCTCTTTTGTTCTGATAAATAACACCATTAAACAGATTCATAATATCGGTGAGAATTTTGCCAGTTTGGGGAATTTTGATACGGTGATTGAGGAAAATAAGCTTGAGGAGTTATTGACCATTTTGGTTACTCATTTTCAAAATATAGATATAAAATATGAAAATTATAGTGTAGAGATAAAAAATGAAAAAAAACTTATTCAACCTGCTGTAATTTTTGAGAAGATTACAGTTGATAATGAATTGGTTATTAAAACTTCGGCAACTGTGGGAAAACTTAGCCCCGAATTTTTTAATGATTTTAATATCACAAAGATTGTTTTGATAAATGAGTTGGAGGGTAAAATCTCTATCTATGAGTGTGATTTTAGTGATGTTTTTGAAATTTATGGAATGATTTTTAAAAATCTTACCTCCCTTAAACGAACTTTAAAAGATGTAAATTTTAGTGAAGAGGATGGGCTTTTTGTTGTTGAGCAAAAATTGGCTAATGAATTTATCGTTAATAATCTTCATACCATCATAGAAAAATGTGAACTTTTTGGAAATGAAAAACTTAAAGCTTATAAATATGATACTTCAAAACCAACTTTAAATATTAGATTCAAAGATAAAATTGATTTTCTGGGTGGAGATGATGTGAGTGTAACTATTGGTGAGGAGAAATTTAATCTATTTGAGATGATAAATCTTTATAAAAAGCACTCCTATATCCCTTTAAATAATGGTGAAAAGTCGATAATTGATAAATCATATATCTCAAAATTAGAGAGAATTTTTAAAAAAGATGGTAAAAAAATTAAAGTATCTTTTTTTGATTTGCCAGAGATTGAGGAGTTAATAGCCCAAAAAGAGCAGAAGGTTTTTACAAATTCACGAAAATTTTATGAGGGCTTTAACTCTATTTTTAAATCCAAAACAAGGCTTCCTAAATTAAATAATGTGACTTTGAGGGATTATCAAAAGTATGGTGTGAGATGGCTGAAATATCTTTATGATAATAATTTTGGTGGCTGTTTGGCAGATGATATGGGACTTGGAAAAACGGTTCAAGCTATTTCGCTTCTCTCATTTATTTATCCAAAAACCCAAGCCCCCTCATTGATTGTGATGCCTAAAAGTTTATTAACAAATTGGCAAAATGAGATTAAAAAATTCAATCCAAATCTTTCGTTTTACCTCTATTATGCTTTGCAAAGAGATATAAAAGAGTTTAATAATCATAATATTATTTTGACAACTTATGCTTTAGTGCGAAATGATATAGAGAAATTAAGGCATTTTGAATTTGATACAATTATTTTAGATGAATCGCAAAATATCAAAAATATAGATTCAAAAATTTCAAAAGCGGTGATGTTACTGGAGGGCAAACATAAATTTACTCTTAGCGGAACTCCTATCGAAAATTCACTCTCAGAACTCTATTCACTTTTCAGATTTATAAATAATGGTATGTTTTCTACTATAAATAGTTTCAAAAAAGATTTTGCGATGCCTATTCAAGGGGAGGCAAATGAGGATATAGCAAAAATTTTAAAGGCTAAAATTTCACCATTTTTGCTGAGAAGATTAAAAAAAGATGTTTTAAAAGATTTGCCAGAGAAGCAGGAGCAGATAATTTATGTGGATATGGAGGAGGGGCATAAAAAATTTTATGAGCAGAAAAGAGATTATTATAAGCAGATTTTGGATAGTCAGATTGCAGTTAATGGCATAAACAAATCTAAATTTGTGATATTTCAAGCATTTAATGATTTGAGGCAGATTGCTTCTGCTCCAGAGCTTAAAAGTGAAAATCATATCGTCTCCTCAAAAGTTGAAAGTCTTTTTGAAATGTTGGGTGATATTGTGGCAAATGGTCACAAGGTTTTGATATTTGCTAATTTTTTGGGTTCATTGGATATTATAGCTTCAAAAGCTGAAATTTTTGGATATGAGTATTTGATGATGACGGGAAGTACACGAAATCGGCAAGAGTTGGTTGAAAAGTTTCAAAGTGATAAAAAATATTCACTTTTTTTAATGACTTTAAAAGTCGGTGGAGTTGGATTAAACTTAACTGAGGCTGATTATGTGTTTATTTTTGACCCATGGTGGAATAAGGCGGCGGAAAATCAAGCAGTTGATAGAGCTCACCGAATTGGGCAAAAAAATAGAGTTTTTAGTTATAAAATGATTACAAAAGGTACAATTGAGGAGAAGATTTTGGAATTACAATCTCAAAAACAGGATTTGACAGATATGGTGATAAGTGGCGATGAGAGTGGATTAAAACGACTGACAACAGCCGATTTAAATTATATTTTAGGATAAGAGATGGAACTTTTTAAAATAACTGAAAATGAATTAAGAGAACTTTTTGAAAATATCAATTATCAAATAATAGTAAATATTTCTAAATATATGATAGATGATTTAATTAAAGAAAATTTTATAGTTTTGCCAGAAGTGCTTAAAAATAAAAGATTTAATATTCTAAAATCAATTTATGTAGGAGTTTTTGTAAGGCTTTTTCAGAATCAAAAATTTAAAGAAAAATTATATTTGAAATTAACTCAAACTAAAACATCTAAAGAGATATATGAGAAACTAGTCTGGAGTGAATTTAATCACCTTAATGTTAAAGATTTTGACTTAAAATTAAAACCATTAAAAGATAGTGTATATGCACAAGTTAATAAATTAAGTGAGAACGAGCTCTTTTTAATTCAAAGAAAAACTAGATTTAAACATAATAAAAGATTAGAATATGATATGTTAGAACTTGAAAGAGATAGTAAAAAAGTATTAAAATTAGTCTTTCCTGTTCCTTTTGATTTTTATATTTTACCATCAATCGAAATTCAAAATACAGAGTTCACTTACACTAACGAAAATGAAATCTTAGAATTTATATCCACTATTAAAGCTATGTTAAAAAATAATCTTGTAAAATTTACTAAAAATGGTGAAAAGCCATTGGTTAAAACTCTAAATATTTTAAAATCATCTACTTCAATAAATGAATTTTATAGTGAAAAAGGGTTTAATAATTTCGCAATGGATATGCTCATAAGAAGTTTTTTTCATCTTCATTCTGAAAAAAATGGCTTTAAACAAAATAAAAAAGAGTTAATAATTCTAAAAGATTTTATAAAATTCCAACTTAACGATGATTTTAGTTTTACCATTTCAAGAATTTTTACATCACATTTAAAAAGTATTAGATTTGGTTATTTTCATAATGAACAAACAGATTTATTTAATATTATACTAGATATTATAAAGCAATTACCAAAAGAGAATTGGGTAAATGTTAATAAAATATTCAAATATTGTAACTATCGAGATTATAAATTTCATTTTGAATCAGATTGGAAAACAGATGAATACTATATTGAAAGCTCTGATGGCGAAATTAAAAGTGTTTGCCATCATTATCAGCTTTTATTTTTTCGACCAATTATAAAAGCTTGTTTCTTCTATCTTGCGGCATTAGGTCTCTTTGAGCTAAAATATGATATACCAATATCTGAAGATCAAGATATACAGGAGGGATATGTCTCTACTTGGGATGGTTTGAAACAGATAAAACTTACAGAACTTGGCAAATATATTCTTGGTTTTAACAAAACTTATACTCAAAAAGCAATAGTTAGAAAAAAGACAAAATTAAAATTTGATGAATACAAGCCGATAATTACCGTTGATAAAAGTGATACTTTAATGATAGCTAAACTAGAACCCCTCACCGATAAATATGATACAGATAGATATATTTTAAGTTATAAAAAATTTTTTAAAGATTGCAAAAAATTAAAAGAGTTAGAATTGAGAATAGATGGATTTTATAAACAGATTGAGCCAAATCCACCTCAAGTTTTCAAAGATTTTTTTAACCAAATCAAATCAAATTCAAATTTGCTAAAAAGAGATTTAAAACAGGTCGTCATAGAGATTAAAAATAATAAAAAACTTTTAAACCTATTTATGACAAATTCAAAACTTCAAGAATTAATCATCAAAGCTCAAGGTTATCGTATCATAGTTGAAAAAGAAAATATATCAAAACTTACAAAAATAGTAAAAGACAACGGCTTTTTTGTTGAATTTTAAATAAAACATAAGGATTAAAATGTTCACAGGACTTATTCGAGAATTGGCAAAGGTGCAAAGTTTTGATAATGGTTTTTTGACCCTACAAGCAAATCACAAGGCAAAAATTGGGGATTCCATCGCTGTAAATGGAGTCTGCCTGACAGTTGTAAAATTTGATAAAAATAGTTTTACCGTTGAGCTTTCTGATGAAACCTTATCGCTTATCCATAGTCAAAATATGAGAAATCGTGTTCATATCGAACCTGCTATGCAATTTAATGACAGACTTGAGGGGCATATCGTGCAGGGACATATCGACTGTTTGGGTGAAATTATAAATATCGAAAATCTGGGTAGTGCTTTGAATTTTTATATCAAAATCCCCTCAGAATTTATCAAATTTGTCATCCCAAAAGGTAGTATCACCATTGATGGAGTAAGTCTGACGGTAAATGATGTTTTGAGTGAAAGTTTTAGGCTAACTATAATTCCCCACACTATCAAAAATACTATCATCCAAAATTATCAAATTGGTACAAAAGTAAATGTAGAAACAGATATGTTTGCTCGTTACCTCTACCATCTATTTAATAAAAAAGAGGAAAATCTAACTTGGGATAAAGTAGATAATATTATGGCTCATTATTAATTTCTAATCCTAACGGCTGAACAACCCCTCACCGCTTTGAATGTTTAAGTCAAAATTTGCTATAATCAGAAAAATAAAATATTTCTTAAAGGTAAATTTTGTTTGATAATTATAAAATCAATACAGAGTTGTGTGTAAAATGTGGTAAATGTATCCCTGATTGTACAATTCATAAAATAAATAGTGATGAAGTGACTTCGCCTCGTGGATTTATTGAGCTGTTGGGGGCTTATCAAGATGGTGATTTGGAGCTGGATAAAGATGTAAAAGATATTTTTGAAAGCTGTTTTTTGTGTACGAGTTGTGTTCAGGTTTGCCCAAACTCGATTCCCACAGATATGTTGATTGAGCAAGTTCGTGATGAGATTCGTAAAAAATTTGGTTTAGCTTGGTACAAAAAAGCCTTCTTTTTTCTGCTTCGGCATCGGAAAATTATGGATTTTATGGCAAAAATGGGATATGTATTTCAAACTTGCGGATTTAAAATCATAGAGGAAAAAAACTCTATGAAACCTAGATTTTCACTGCCCATCATCAAAAAAGATAGAATGTTGCCCAGTGTGGGTGAGAAAACATTTTTAAATGCAAATCCTCCCAAAATAGACAATGGCGGTAAAATTAAGGTGGCAATATTTATCGGTTGCCTTGCCAACTACTCCTACACAAATATTGGAAAATCATTACTTGAAATTTTGGCAAAATTAGAGATAGATGTGGATTTAATAAAGGAGCAGAAATGTTGTGGCGCTCCTGCATATTTCACGGGTGATTTTGACACAGTTAGACATTTGGCACAACATAATATAACCTATTTTGAATCTTTTATAGATGAGGTTGATGCAATTATTATTCCCGAGGCAACTTGTAGTGCGATGATAAAAATTGACTATCCACATTTTTTTGATAAAGATGAGAAGGACAAAGAGTGGAAAAATCGTGCGATTGCTTTACAAAATAAGATTTTTATGGCAACTGAATATTTAGCAAAAAATACAAAACTTAAAAAACTTTTATCCTCCTACAATCAAAATTTAGATAACTTAGTCACCTATCACGACCCTTGTCATGCAAAAAAGATGCAGGGAATTTTTAGAGAACCACGGGAACTTTTAAGTCAAAATTATCAGCTAACAGAGATGAGTGACCCTGACCGATGTTGTGGATTTGGGGGGGTTACGATGCAGAGTGAGAAATATCATTTAGCCAAAAAAGCGGGGATGCCAAAGGCGAGTATGATTGAGCAGACAAAGGCAAATTTAGTCAGTACGGAGTGTAGTGCTTGTAAAATGCAGATTACAAATTCATTAAATGTTAGTGGAATTGAAGATGTAATAGTGAAAAATCCGATTGAATTAATAGCAGATGCTTTAAAAAAATAGGGAAAAAATTTTTAGGGAAATGGGGAAAAAATGGAGAAGAATTTAGATTATAATAGGGCTATTGAGATAGCGGAAAATATATATTGGATAGGGATATATCTTGAAAATGATAGTTTTCAGTGCCATCCATATTTGATAGAAAATGGTAATGAGTCGGTGCTTATAGACCCGGGGTCGATGTTGGAGTTTGATGCGGTAGTGCGAAAAATCGGTGAAGTTACGGATATAAAAAATATCAAATATATCGTACTTCATCACCAAGACCCAGACCTTGCAGCAGCCGTACCAGAGATTGAGAAACTGATAGATAGAGATGATTTGCAGATTATCACCCACTCACGGATGACGGTTTTGATAAAACATTATCTTTTAACTTCAGATTATTATGAGATTGACAAAAATGATTTTCAGCTTAAAACAAATAATGGTTTGGAGTTGGAGTTTTTAACAACTCCCTATTGTCATTCTCCAGGGGCTTTTGTGAGTTATGACCCCTCACGAAAGATTTTATTTTCGGGAGATATCTTTGGGGGACTAGAGGAGTCGTGGGAATTCTATGCGGATGAGGATTATTTTAAAGAAGCGGAACTTTTTCATAAAGAATATATGCCAAGTCGAGATATTTTTAATTATGCTTTAAATAAAATTGAAAAATTGGATATTGACCTAATTGCTCCTCAACACGGCTCAATAATTGAAAAAAGATATATTGCAAAACTGATAGCTGATATGAAAAAATTGGATTGTGGTTTGTATATTGAATCGGGATATAACGAAAAATTACTTGATACGATTGAAAAACTTGAAAAAAAAGAGCAAGAACTTATAGAGTTTTCTCGAACTTTGGAGCTACGAGTCAAAGAGGAGGTGGAGAAAAATCGGGAAAAAGATAAGCAGATGCTTCATCAATCTCGTTTAGCTCAGATGGGTGAAATGATTAGTATGATTGCTCATCAGTGGCGACAACCGCTAAATGCAATTAGTGCAACAAGTGCAAATCTGAGTATTAAAGCTCAATTAAATAAGATAAATAAAGATTTAGTAATTAAAGAAACTAAAAATATTGATAGCTATTCTCAACATTTAAGTAGGACAATTGATGATTTTAGAAATTTTTTCAAATCAAATAAGATTCTCGAAGAGGTGACTTTTTGTGGGCTAATTCAATCGGTTTTACGTATCATAAATGTTTCGCTCGATAGCAAACATATAAACCTAATTACAACCCTGAAGTGTAAAGATAAATTCAGAACTTATCCAAATGAGGTAAAGCAGGTGATTTTGAATCTGATGAAAAATGCAGAAGATATTCTCACCGATAAAGATATTGACGACCCTTTTATCAAACTTTCGACCTATCAAGAGGATGGAAAGCATATTTTAGAAGTTGGCGATAATGGAGGGGGAATTCCACTTGAAATAATCGACCGTATTTTTGACCCATATTTTACAACCAAAGACAATAAAGAGGGTACAGGTCTAGGACTTTATATGTCGAAAATCATTATAGAAGAGCATTGTAAAGGCAAACTTACGGTGAGAAATACTAAAGATGGTGCAATTTTTAGAATATGTTTGTAGGTTTGATTTATTCCCCACCAAAAAATAATTAGGAGAAAATTATGACAAAAAAAGAGTTATTAAAAAGAAATGAGGAATTAGAAAAAAAAATTTTAGAACTACAAGGAATTAAAACAGAAACTATTCCTAAAATTAAAACTTATAGTTTTAGTCAAATTGATGATGGTGATTTGGAAGAGTTACTAGATATTAAAAGGATTTATAAGCAAGAAATCTTTGAGAAGTGGTTTAATTTTGATTATAAAATAGATGAGAATATATGTGATTTTTTGCAAAAATTGATTGACAAAAATGAACAATTTATTTTTAATTATTATGAAGAAGATTTGAAAATGTATTTTATCGCCCCAATACTGAATAAGATTAATTTTCTTCTCTCGGATGATTATGTTAGAGGATTTTTCGATGCTCCTTTGACTTATAAAACTGATAAATTTATTTTTAGTGGTGAAACTGATTTTATGATTTCTTCAGGAATTAAACGAGCTAAAAAACCATATTTTTTTATTCAAGAGTTCAAAAAATCTATAAAGCCCACAAACCCCGAACCGCAACTTTTGGCAGAGATGATTTCAGCGGTGGAGCTAAATAAAACCACAACGATTCGAGGAGCTTTTATAATGGGCAAGGATTGGTATTTTGTGATTTTGGAAAAATTGGCTAAAGATAATTATCAATATTTTATATCAAAACCTTTCAATAGCACAAATATAGATGAATTAAAAGGGATTTATAGAAATTTGAAATTTGTCAAAAATGAAATTATCGAAATGGTACGACAAGAAAAATAAATCTCTAATCTTCTCTCTTTAGCCAATTTGGATTCAGTCCCCTCACGGAAATTTTGTTTTAATTGGATTTTAATCTGTTTCGTTATATAATATCGGCAATAAAGCTTTTTTTGGAGATTTTTAAAAGAGGCTGTTGAATTAAAAGAGAGTGAAACCCCCTGACCGTTAATCAATGGTTTCACTCAACAAGCTCGAAGCTTAAATGGATTATAGCGATTTTTTGCTAAATTTTGATTTAAGCGATTATATTATTGTTATTTTCTCTAAAATGCTTGAGTAAAACTTCAACACAAATGCCATAAAAATCTTCCCTGCCCACATTTCCATTTGGGGACAGGAGTTTTCGCTGGAGCTAAGTCTGTAAAAATATGCCCTAAATAAAAAATAGCGAAAAAAAATTGATTGGTAGCAATTAGCTTTTTGCTAAAATATGCCGAGATAAAAGATGTTGGTTATGGGGACTTTTGAAAAATAATAGTT
>JAOZPA010000195.1 GCA_029932985.1 Campylobacterales bacterium | reverse complement strand
ACCCTTTTTTAATAATTAAATCAACTGCTGTTTTTAATAATTTTACTTTAGTTTTCTCTTTCTCTTTTTTTGAAATTTTCATTTCTTCTCCTCTTTTTTACAAATTATATAAAAAATGAGCTTTATTGCCAATTAATATATAGTAAATTAACTAAAATTATTTTTAAGGTTATCTCTTATGGGTGCAACCTTAAAAAAGAAGAATTTATATGCAAAAGAGGTAAAGAAATATCAAACACCTTACAGAGAAGTTAAATTAAGGATTTTATTTCAGATTTATCTATCTCTAAAAAATATCTCGGCAACATCAAATTTTTGTTTTAGTTGCTTTTTTAAATCAAAAGTTGCAGGTAATTTTGTGGTTTCGTAGCAAAGAAAAATTTTATCATACTCTTTATCTATTACATTGTATAAAAAATTATCAATCTCTTCAAAATAGTTATCTTTAAAGTCAAGTTTTGATTTTATCGCTCCATCAATATTTACGGGGCTTCTGGTGGTCGCTTGAAAATAACTTTCAATTCCATTTTCTTCCAAATATTTAGCAAAAAGATAGGGAGGGTACATAAATTCCGATGTACCTAAAACTAAAATTTTTTTATTTTTCAGTTTTTCTAGCTTGACAAAACTAAAATCTAAATTGAGTTTTTTTGTGCCATATCTTGCGAAGTTATAAGGAATTATCTCATTTAAATCTTTAATCTCGCTAGGCTCAGAAATCACACAGCTCTCAAAATTTATCTCTTTTGGAGTAAACGTAAAATTTCCTTGATAAAGTGAAAGATATTCAAAATTTTCATAATTTTTTTCTGCCCAATTCAGAATGGTCAAAAGATAATATTTTTTTGCATTTGGTAAAACTTTTTTAAGCTCATTTACTAAATTATTTGCAGTATTTCCAGTTGAAACTTCATCATCAATCAATACAACTCTTTTTATATCTTTTATCATATTTTTTAACTCTTCATCAAGTGGCTCATAAAAAATATGGCTGGGTGCATGGCAATGCTCTTCAAAAAATGATAAAAAAATCTTATTGGAAGTTTGAAATCTAGTAGAGTGGATATAAAAACTATTTTTCAGATTTGCCTCCTCAAAAACTCCTTGCCCCAAAGCCGTAGCAGTTTCGGCAAAACCGATAAAAAGTGTAGGTTCATTTGATTTTGGAATTAGATTTGCCAAATCTTTATAAGTTTTTTGCATTAATGAGGGTTTAGTGGGTAAATGCTTACCCAAAACTTTGCTCACAAACAAAAATCCTCTTTTTTTATTAATTCGTGAACCATAATCTACCAATTTTTCTAATTTTTCACTCTTCTCTATCTCTAAACTACCAGTTTTTAACTCTATCGTCATCTATTTTTTTCCTTCTAAATTTAAAAGTTTAATAATTATTCCCAAAATTTTTTCTAAATCATTTGGCAAAAAATAGAGATTCATATCAAATAAAAACTCTTTTTTCTCCCTATCCAAAATCACAAATTTCCATTCAATCCCAGTTGAAATAACTCCATAAAGATTTTTAGTTTGATTTTTTTTAGTTTGTAAAATTTTATCCACTGCTATCATTTGAGTTGCTAACTGTTTCAATCCTGATTCCATATTTTCATTTTTAGCTTCTAAAACCAAAAAACAGCTATTTGTCGATAAAAAATAATCCAATTTACCTTTTAAGAGATTATCAAATTTTATTATTTTCTCTGTTGATATTTGAAAATCATCAAATTCAACTAATAATTGTCCAATAACAGGAGCAATTAAAAATTCTCTTCTTGAGCTTTCACCACTCAATACAACTCTTTCTAAAATCGTAGATATAGATTTTTTAAGAGAGTTATAATGTTTAAAGTTTTCCATATTTTTAAAATCTATAGCTTTGTTTTTAAAACTAAAGCCAAAAAAATTTAAGAGTGTATCTATTTGAATACTTAAACTAAAATAATCAGAAAAAGTATAAGAGCCATTTTTATCTATTGTATTTAAATCTAAAATCATATTAATTCCTTTCGCGGTGAGGGGTTGTTAAACCCTTGATTTATGTAAATGAAAATCCGCTATTACCGTCGTTTCTGGCAGGAACTGCACCTGATAGTTTGGCTATAAATCCCTTGAATGTTTCTAAATTTCGACTTGCCACATAGATTTTGCCATTGCCTTTAAGTCTCATCATTACTCCCTCGCCTGAAGTTACTGAGTTTATTGCTCGGCTAAAAAACCCTGCACCGCTACTCGCATTTACCATTTCTGTTTCGTAAGTTACACCATCTTCCCAAGCCAAAAGATGTCCATTATCTACGATAAAATCTCCGCCTTCGCTACTTATCTCTATCTCTTCGATTGAGCCTAAGCCATTGATTACCAAGTGTCCCATACTGTTATTATTTGTATGAGCGTGAAGTATGAAAAATCCATCACCGCTAAATAATGCTCCACCGATACTTTGATTCATTCTAGTTTCTAGTACAATGTTGTCATCTGCTGCAAAAAAAGCATAATCATTTAGATAATAACCTTTGGAAAATTCAAGTTTCAAAATTTTAATATCCCCAGGAAGTGCTGGAGAGAGCATCACAATTGAATCTTGTGTGGCGGTGAGAGTTTGCTGAAACAAATCCTCCCCACTTGTAATCGCTCGACCAATCGAAGCCAAAAATCCTCCCCGTGCTTGACCTGTAACCTCAACTCCATCCTGCATCGCCAACAAACTATCGGACTCCGCATAAATCTTTTCACCTCGTGCTAATTGAACCAATAAAAAAGGCTCTTTATTTCCATTCACATCAAAAACTGCCATCTTTTTCTCCTATTTTTAATTTGTCTATTTTGCTCTTTGAATATAATATATGTTTGATAAATCATAACTTTTGTATCTTGCAGGTTTGTTTCGTTTCTCGCCACCGTAGCTCAACATTAGGGCGATTTTGTTTTTGTAATCTAGCCATTTTATGAATAATCCACTGTGCTGTATGCCGTGATATGAGTGATTTATATGATATATCCAGTCGCCCCCTTTGACTAAACTAGATTTTGCATAAGGTGGTTTTTTTAGTTTGCCCCTAAAGATTATCTCTCTTTTTTTTGTTGGAAAACCAGCTCTGTTAAATACTGCATTTATATAATCCCAACAAGCCCCTCGAATTATCTCT
>JAOZPA010000070.1 GCA_029932985.1 Campylobacterales bacterium | reverse complement strand
CCCTATTTTTTTGGGATGAGTTATACACCTATTTTTTTAGGTACAATGAAAGTCGGATTTTTTTGCTCAGATATATCTTTAATCTGTTTAGGTATATTAAGAAATGGGGTCTCTAAATTTTAAATGAATTTTCTAAAAAATCACTATTTTTTTCAAAAAATCTAAATTATGAGCTTTAGAATCACTTGTAAGTAAAAGAAATATTATACTTGTGTAGTATAAAACTGAGGTTAAAACCTCAGTTTAAAAAAGTAGTGAATAAAGTTTATTCAGTATCGCTTGATTCTATTTCAGCTAAACCTTTTTGTAGGTGTTTGCCGAATTTGTCTGCAAATCCATCCCATTTACTATGAATTGGGAGTTCTTTTAGAGCATCAGCTTTCACTTCATAAGCTTCTTTATCGTCGTCGTAAGCTTTTTTTGCCCATTTCATTACTACTTTTAAATACTCTAAATATGCTCCAATTGTTTCGGCTCGTGTACCTGAAAATCCGTGTCCGGGGACATATAGAACAGATTCTCTAGCTTTGGTTAAATCTTCAAGAAGTTTAATATTTCCTCTGATGTCTGAAGAGTAATCAAAAGCTCCCAGTCGTCCTCTCATCACATTATCACCTAAAAATATAGTATCACTATTTTTGTGTTCAATAATAATATCTGTATCTGTATGAGTGATTTTTTGATGTTGGATATGAAAATTTTCGCCATCAATTATCAAATCTTGCCCACCAACCAAAGTTTTAATAGGAAATGCAAACGGTTTAGTATCTTTCAGATTTTTAGACAATCGCTCCAAAATTCCATACCAATTTTCCGCCTCACCAGCCTTAACCTCTTTAATCATCTTTGGATGAGCATAAATCTCTACTTTTGGATATTTCTCTAAAATATTTTTGTTTGCAAACCAGTGGTCACCATGTTTATGAGTATTTAAAATCGCAATTATTGGCTTATCACTAACTTTTTCAATTTCCGCTAGAATTTTTTTGCCAACATTGTAGTTTCCGCCTGGGTCTATGATAATCAAACCAGTTTTTCCCTCAATAATCGCAGGATTGTTCATATATCCCTCATTTTCGATATTTGGGTCAGTTACTGGTCCGTGCATAATAGAAACATTTTTATTGTATTTTTTAAATTGAAAAAATCCATATTTCCCAAGCTTAAAACCCTTATCCGCATTTTTTGATTTTATTACAATTAAACTATTTGAGTCTGTCTTTTGTATTTCATTTGCTATCATAGAAACACTCAAAAAAGCAAAAGCAACTAATATTTTTCCTATTTTCATTTTTTTCCTTTATTTTTATTTTCGTTTGGGGATTTTGGTTTAATTGCCCCAAACGGAAATTTTAAATGATATAAATATCATCACCTTTTTTGATTTCACCATCTTGAATAACTTTAGCAAATATTCCTCTATCATCTTTTAATAATTTTGGTAATCGCCTATCTACTTTTACCAAACTTTTGCATAGAGTGCAGTGATGACTAATCTCTAAAATCGCATCACCTATTTTAAATTTAGAATTTGTGGGTAATTGATATGGATTATAATCAATCAATATATTTTCACCTAAATCACTATGTTGCATCTCTATGGCATTTTTTGTAGCCAAATCGTAGCTATGTTTGGAGGTGATTAAAACCGACCGCTCTATATTTTTGCCATAAAATTTATCACCCAAAACACCATTTGAATCTAGTGATAAACTTAACTGATTTTCTCTTTTGGATTTACCAGAAACTGATATAAAAAGCTCTAAAACATTTCCAACTTTAATATTTGACATCATTAATCCTTATCACTATTGAAATCTAATTTAGTTGTAAAAGTTGCTAAAGTTATCTTTTTATAGGATTGGGTAGCTACATATTGTAAAGTATTAAGAAATTTTTGTTTTGTTCTGTAACCTATCTCTTTATACACAATCTCTCCGTTACCATTTATAAAAATTATAGAGGGGTAAAAATCCAAATCAATTTTTTTTGCAAAATCGTGTTTATTGCCTTTAAAGTTTTTGTATTTAACTTCACCTTTATCTGCAATATCGATATTAACAAAAATAAAATCTTTTTTGATTTGACTTAATACATTGGAGTTTTGAATACTTTGTGAAATCATTCTATCACAAAAACCACAATCTGGTTGATGTAAAAAAATTAACACACCTTTATTGTTTTTCTTAGCTTTCGCCGAGAGAGTATCCAAATTGATATTTGTCGCATTAACTAAAATAGATAAAGCAACAATTAAAATAAAATTTTTCATAGCTATCCTTATTTTGGAAGTGAGGTTTTAACCCCACGATTCCTAGTAAGGATTAGAAATTAAATAACATCCAACTTTTATCGCCAACTAACAGCACATCTTTGAATGAAATTTTTTGCCAATTACTCCAGTAGTTAGGCAAAAAACTTAATCCAAATCTGCACTATTATTTGTTATAAACATCATATCTTATTGAATTTCTATTCCTAAGAAAAGCGAGTTTTTAGTTTTGGCTTAAAGCACACTTCCTATATTTTTACCCCTTTTGTGCGGGGGACTGACTACTCATCTTCGTCGTACATCTCCAGCTCACCATAACTTCTAAATACATTTCCTGAATTCAAAACTTTGTAAAGCTTTTTGTCTTTAAACTCTGGCAAAGTAACTTTTTTGGTAATATCTGATGCATCTACACCATCTTCAATCGCTTGTAATACTCTTTTTTTCAAAAGTGTGAAATACATCATCGACTCATCCATTGCTGTTTTATCCGTGATAAATCCATGACCTGGAACTAACACTTCCCAATCTTTACTTTTGATTAAGTCTAAAGCTTTTAGTTGACCGATAACCAAACCATTTCGATTTGAAGTGATTCGACCATTCATTACAACATCAGCTGCCAAAAGAAGTTTTTTCTGAGGTAAATACAAAAAGTAATCATCTTCAGAGTGTGCTTGACCAAGTGAAACATATTCCATAATCACTCCGCCGATAATGAAAGTTACACCATCTTTATAAGATTTATCGATTCTTATAATTTTGGTTTTTTCAACATCCTCTTTGTGAAGAATTTTAAACATTCTAGTTTCCGCTTCGTGTCCTGGTTTGTATCGCTCATTGATAAGTGGTGTACCAATAAATTTAGTACCAAATCTCTCTTTGTAATAATTTGCACCAAGCCAATGGTCATCGTGTTCGTGGCTAAAAATTGCTGTGCTTACTGGAAGTTTTGCAATTTTGCTCATCGCTGCATAAGATTGCTCTGCAAATTTATATGTAGCTCCAGTATCCCATAAAACCCAACTATCTTTGGTTTTAATATAGCAATGGTTTGACATGTGTCCTGCATTCTCTTTTTTTGGCATCTCTAAAGCACCAAAGAAACACCAAACACCATCTGTAACTTGCTTTGGTTTTAGATTAAAATCCGTTGCAAATAAACTTGCACCTAATATAGATAGTGCAAGAACCGTTTTTTTAAACATTCAAACTCCTTTGTTTTGGAAAACTAAAACTGAAAAATAGAGAACAGATCAACATCTCTTCCCATTTTCCATTCTCCATATCTACTTGATTTTTGCTTTTTTGGTTTCAGTTTTTCCATTATTATCAGTTGTAGTCATCTCTAACTCATCACCTTTTGCCCCACCTTTAAATTCAAATTTAAAAAGGGGATTTTTAGATACAAATGCACCAGTTGAAACTTCATATACAACTTTACCATTATGTTTTGCAACAATATGAGTGATATATTCTGGCTTAATTTTCTTTTTTTCCGCTTCTTCTGTACCAGCCATTGGGCTTTTGAACATCGCTTTAACTTTTACTACTGCACCTTTTAATTTTGCTTTTACTTTCATATTCTTTCCTTGTTAGTTTATTTAATTTAAAATGTTCGACAAAAGCCGAACCTATACATTATCGGTTATCTGCTGAGAGAATCAACCTCCACAACCACCAATTGAAACTTCTACACCTTTAGTAGTAGAGTATAATTTACCATCTCTTGTTTTACCCACAACTGTAATTGTACCAGTTTTTTTCATCTTAATTCTCATACTATAATTAACAATTCCATTTTCAGGCACTGTATATACTGCAACTGTTGCTCGTGGATTTGCATCTTGAAAAATTGCAATTGACTCTAAATCCAATTTACTTTTGATATTTACAGGGATTGAACCACCATTTTCTGCAATTTTTGGAGTTTTTACTGTGATTGAACCCGCAGTTGGCTTGTCTTTACCATATAACTCTTCAATTGCTGCATCAACTGCATCACTTTCCCAACTTTTTGGTTTTGTAGCTCTAAAATCAACTGCACTTAAACTAAATGGCATAACTGCAACTGCAATTGCACCTAAACTTAAAAATTTTCTTCTATCCATTATTTATTCCTTTTTTATTTAATTAAAATTAGTTTTCCGTTTGGGGTTTTGAGTCCCCGCACGGAAATTTTTTCTGAATCTACTTTTTATCTATACTTAAATCTCTCATATACTCAACAATTTTTTTAACTTCTGAATTTGTTAAATCAACATTTCCACCTTTTGCTGGCATTCCATTAGGTGTTCCTTCAATTGCATTAAAAACAACTTTGTCAAAACCTTTTTCCATAAGTTCTGCCCAAGCTTCTTTGTCACCAGTTGCTGGAGCTCCCATTTTGTCAGTTTTGTGACATAAAGAACAGTTTGCATTATATAACTCTTGCACTTCTGAAACCGCACCTTTATCTTTTTTAGGTGGTAAATCTCTAGTAGTTCCATAAGCTGGACTTACATCTGTGATTTCGTGACCAATTTTCATAACTGGTGCATCTTTGATACAATCAGTCATACATCGCTTACCTGCTCCAATATTTGTAGCACGGTCTGCAAAGAATTTTCTCATATTTTCAACACCATCAGGTCCATCAATATTTGGATAAAAACCATCTTCATTTGGCATTTTGATTTTCAAAAACTTTTCTCGATTTAAAACATATTCATCATCAAGCTCCACACCATCAATTTTAATCTCATTTACAGATAAAAGATAAGCTGTGATTGCATAAAGTTCATTGTTTGTTAAACTTTTTGGATGAGCATACGGCATCGCATCTCGAATATACCAAATTAATGTACTAGCTTTTGGCCAATATGTACCAATTGTTCGTGTTGGGGCTTCCATTCCTGGGGCTGTTCGTTGATTTTTGAGAGATTCCATACTTCCACCAGAAAGTGTAGGATACCCCGCACCTCCAGCTCCAAACTCACCATGACAACTTGCACATTGAGCTTCATAAAGTTCATCTCCATCTTCAACACTACCTTCACCCTCAGGAAGTCCTGTGCCATCTGGCATAATATCTAAATCCCAAGCTTTCAACTCATTTGCAGTTGCAATTCGACCATTATTAATTCCCGTTAAGTTTTGTTCATTAATATGATAAGAAGAGTACATTCCATCAGCTCGTGTATATGTCATTCCACCATCAAGTGCATCTTTTACACCAGCAGAAAAAAGCATAGTAGCACTAAGAGCCAAAGCTGTCCCAGCGATTAAAAATTTACGATCTAACTTGAACATTATTTACCTCCCCATTTGCTTTAACTTCCCAAGTACAGATTGAGTTTCTATGATAAACACCCTCAACTCCAATTACAGATTTTTCTTCATCTACTGTTGGTTGTACATTTTCACTGTCATCTACTGCACGACTTGCTAGAAGTAGTGGTTTGCCCTCATATTTATATATGTAAGAAAATCTTGTCCATGATTTTGGTAAAACTAAGCCTTTTAAATTTGCCTCTACCCAATTTTTGCCACCATCAAATGTAATATCTACATATTTGATAATTCCATGACCACTCCATGCGATTCCCTCAATCTCAACTATATCACCCTTTTTCAAATCTGTCCATGGTTTTTCAGGACAAGGTGAAGTTACAATTGAATTTACCTCTAATGGGTAAAAGTGCTGAATCGCTTTTCCACTTTTTGTAAGAACTGTATATTTACTAGTTTCCTCTTTTGCATACCAAGGTTTATCGGAAAATTCCAATCTTTTTAACCACTTAACAGCCATATTTGCTTCCCAACCTGGAAGAATCAATCGTACAGGATAACCCTGTTCTGGTCGAAGTGCTTCACCATTTTGAGCCCAAACAATCATCGCATCATCAAGGATTTTTTCAACTGGAATTGAACGACCCATCTCTGAACCATCACTTCCCTCAGCCAACATCCATTTTGCAGTGGGTTTTAATCCAATTTGGTCGAGAATAGTTTTTACTCTCACTCCCGTCCACTCAGCATTGCTCATCATACCTTTTACAAATTGAAGTGAGTTAAACTGTGGTCCTTTCCATTCAGCTGCCCCATTTGCAGGACACTCAAGAAACATAATCCGACTTTCACTTGGATATTTTTTAAGCTCATCCAAAGTCAAAACCAACGGTTTATCAACAAGTCCGTGAATCATAAGTCTAAATTTATTTGGGTCTATATGGGCTACACCATTGTGAGTTCTTGTAAAATGTAAGCCGTTAGGGGTAATAATTCCCTCTAATTCGTGAAGTGGACTCATAGAAACAGCCGCATGCATATCTCCACCAGAGGAGAGAAGGTCAGAAGTTCTTCTAACTACAGTATGCTCATAGAGCGATGGAATTCCATAAGGGTTTTTATTAAGCTCATCTCCAAGGGTTGTTCCCCATTTAGTATGGTGCATTATGTTTTCATCATCACCTGCTAACATATTCACAGGTGCTAAAACAGAAGCTGCTGCTATTGCACTAACAGAGTATGCACTTTTTTTAAAAAAATCTCTTCGACTATTTGACTGAAGAGTATTTTCATTTTTTTCAGTGATTTTTGTCATTATTCCTCCTTAGTAAGTTTTATAAGAAAATATAATAAAATAACTTTTTTAACTATAAGCTATTCAAATATATTTTAAAGATAGGGTATTATATTTGATGTTGCCAAAATTGTCAATATTTTTGTGCCAAATAAAGTCATTTTTTTATTTCCGATTACTTTTTGTAATCTTTAGAGCTATAATAACTATTAAAATAACTTATTTATATTATTTTTCTTACCTCCTTTTAAGATAAGTTGTAGTTATATCACTTTATCCTATAACTATAATAAGTTTTTATAATATCTTGTTTTTATAATATAATTAAAATTAAGAATGGATTATAATTTCAAAATTTTTTTGCTCTATTTTTAAAAATTACCTATCTAAATGGGTTTAAAGTCCACATACAAATTCCATATCAAAAATATTTAAAGACTTTAGCGATTTTTAAATAAATAAGTGATATTCTTACATTTAAATATATAAAGGATAAAAATGGATAACAAAATCAATGATAACAAAAAAGAGGTAAAGAAAAAGGTAAAAAAAAATGATTATTCTCTTCATAGAAAAATGTTTGAAGAGTTAATCTCAAATGGTTTGCCAGAGCTGGAAAATAGAGATATTGCATTTAAAAAAAATGGGAAGATGCAAAATGATTTCTATGAAGAGGAGCTTACTAAGCTTCAAATTGAATTAATCAAACTTCAAAATTGGGTGAGTGATGAGGGTAAGAGAGTTTTGGTTATTTTTGAGGGGCGAGATACAGCTGGAAAAGGTGGAGTGATAAAACGATTGACTGAACATATGAATCCTCGGGGTTCTAGAATTGTAGCACTTTTGAAACCATCCGATGTTGAACAAAAACAGTGGTATTTTCAAAGATACATCAAACAACTTCCAGATTCTGGTGAGATAGTGTTTTTTGATAGAAGTTGGTATAATCGAGCTGGAGTTGAAAAAGTGATGGAATTTTGCACAAATGAGCAGTATTACAAATTTATGAGACAGTGTAATATGTTTGAGCAGATGCTAGTAGATGATGGAATTATACTTTTTAAATATTATCTAAGTATCTCAAAAGAGGAGCAAAAACGACGACTTGATTCACGAAAAATTGACCCATTAAAGATGTGGAAACTAAGCCCACTTGACAAAAAAGCGATTGAGCTTTATGAAGATTATACAAAAGCGAAAGATGAAATGTTTGCAGGGACTCACTCACCATATTCTCCGTGGATTGTGGTAAATGCAAATGACAAAAAAAGAGCAAGGCTGAATATTATCAGAGATATTTTGTCTCAAATTCACTATAAAGGTAAAGAAAATGCGGTGGCAAAGCTGATTAAAGACTCCTCCATCGTAAATGTATATAGCCACATGCTAAAAGTTTAGAATTAATAGTAGCCGTGCGAAACACTAAGGCACATTTATAAAATCAAAAAAAAAGGAACAAGATGATTATTATACCTGCTCGAATCGCTTCAAATCGCTTTGCAAATAAGGTTTTGGTCGATATTAATGGTGTGCCGATGGTGATTGCAACGGCAAATCGGGTTAAAAATATTGATGATGTGATAATTGCAACAGATAGTCTTGATGTTTTGGAAATCGCTAAAAAGCATAATTATGATGCGGTGATGACTAGCGACAAACACAAAAGTGGCACGGATAGAATTTTTGAGGCGGTGGAAATTTTGGGGCTAGGAGATGATGAGATTGTGATAAATGTTCAGGCAGATGAGCCGTTTATCGAAGCCCCCGTGGTCAAAAAATTGTATGAAGCAAGTCAAGAGATAAAAGATAGTGATATTTTGATAACCAGTTGTTATAAGTTGATAAAGCCAGAGTTTGCCAATGATCCAAATCATGTGAAGGTGGTGATTGATAATTTTTCAAATGCTATCTATTTTTCACGGAGTAAAATCCCCTACGATAGAGAGGAGCATTTGGATTATTTTGGTCATCTAGGGCTTTATGGATTTACTAGAAAAACTTTGAAAGAGTTTTGTGCTTTGCCCCCCTCACCGCTAGAAGATATTGAAAAACTGGAGCAGTTGAGGGCAATTTATCACTCAAAAAAGATAAAAATGCTAGAGGTTGAGAGTCAAAGTTTTGGTATTGATACCCCAAGCGATTTGGAAAATGCTCTAAAGATTTTTTCTTAAAACTAATAAAATGGCGGTGAGGGGACTGAAAACTAAGGCAATGATTGATTCATTGCCTTTCCTCTTTTCGTCTTTATCTATACAAACCAATGTTTTATTTTTAGTTTTTCAAAATCTATTAGAAAATCGCCATAGATTGGAAAAAATTGTATAATATTATTATCTTTTATAAGTTTAAAGCTAAATTTTATTCTGTGTATCTCCTCAAAAAGCACTCTGGGAACTCCTATTTTTATATTTTGGGCTGAAAAAATTTTGATAAATCCCTCGTCGTCATTTATATATGATCCAATTTTGGGGATGATTGCAGATAGGGTCAAATCATTAAATTGAAAAATAAATTTTGAACCAACTAGATTTTCAACATCGCATTTAAATAAAAAATAGATATAGTCGGGGTTGTATCCATAATTAAACTTTGTAATTGGCATTTTTTTTGAATCCATAACACTAAACTCTTTTTGTAAATCTACTTTTGCTGAATTGACCCACTCAAAAAAATTTCCATCTTTTTCTAAATCTACCTCTATATAATCGGTTGCTTTAGTGTGAAAATTGTTATTTTTTTTCCAAATTATCGGCTTTAAAACTTCACTAGGAATCTCCTCTGCCATCAAGCGAAAAATATTTATCAAATGTTTTCTAAAAAGTTTATCAAACTCATCTGCCAAAACGGTATAGTGGTCATCGCCATACCACCAAAACCAATCGCTACTTTGGGCTATCATAAACTCTTTTTGAATCTTTAAAGTTTGCTCTTTGTTTAATTTATCTTTTTTTGCCAAATAATACTGATATGTCAAGGAGATTAACTCCCAAGCTCGATTTTTTTCACTACTCCCTATCCAAATATCAAAATTCCCATTTATCCAACTTCCACTAGAGATATAGGGGATATAATCGTGTTCAATAGGCAAATCTTCCACCTCATCCATAGTCACACACTCTATAAAATCTTCATCTTCTAGTGCTTGATAAAGTATAGTAAAAAAATCTTCTGCACCATTTTCATAAAATTCCCAAGCATTTTCACCATCCAAAATTATATTCACAAGGGGCGAAAAACTGTGAGAATTATATATATTTTTTAGTCTATCCACAAAATCACGAACTGCAAATTTGGCATTATGGTTACTATACTCAAAACCTATCGCATCACTTAGAGTTCTATCTCTAAATCTCACATCTATCAAACCATACCTAGTTTGCAACTTATAATTTTTATAAATCAAACTTCTATTTCGAGTGTTTAGAGTTTTAAACAAAATATCTTCATCACTCGCCATCCATTGAACCCCATTTATACAAAGCAAATCCGCCGTTTTGGGGCTGATACTACCCTCTGCGGGCCAAAATCCTTTTGGTTTTTTACCAAAAATTTCTTGAAAATATTTAATAGCAGATTTAGTATGAAGTGCAGAATAGGCTGTTAGGGATGTTGTAATTCGGGGAAGTTTGACATCTGGTTTGGCATCAACTGCTGAATTAAAATCTATCAATAGTGGCAAAATAGGGTGATAAAAAGGTGTAGTGGAGAGTGCTATCTGTTTTTTTTGAGCAAGGTCTTTATAAAAAATAATAATATTTGGAATAAAATTTATTAACTCTTTAAGCAACATATTTTTTTCCATCGTGCTAAAATTTTGACCTTTGTTAAGCAAAGTTTGAATGAGAGGATTTGATGAGCGAAGATAATTGCCACACCACGAAAGCAAAAAAAGCACTTTGCAATCAACCACTTCATTAAATGTAAAATTTTCAAGACTATTATTCAATAAAAATTTTTGATGAAGCTCATCATATCTATTTAACGGCTTAATCATATTTTTTTCATTTGCCAGAAATAGATATTTATCCAGCAGAATTTTCTGTTGCGGTGAGGGGTCATAATTGTTTTCAATCGCATCTAACAAAACATCATTTGCCATATTTTTAGCATAAAACTCCAATTGCAAAATCAGCGATGGTACTAAATTAAAAGTTGCCTTGACCTTAGAAAACCGACTCAAAAGCCACGGCATATCATAATAATCTTTAATCCCATGCAGAAAAACCCATGGCATCAAAGTTTTATTTTCAATATCATCTTTATAATAGGGCTGGTGCATGTGCCACAAAAAAGCTAAATATAATTTTTTCTTCATAGTAAAATCCTCAAAAATCTAAAATTAATTATTTTAAAAAATAGATTATACATAATTCCCAATTAACAAACATTGAATTAGCCAAGAAATGTGAAAAAAGTTAAAATTGCAAGTCCCAGGTCGGCCCCTGAAAGAGGAATAAAACTTAAATTTAGCTAAGTTTAGTCGCCAATTGCCGACCCTATAACAAATCGAAGCTTTACTTTTATCTGACACCTCAAATTGCCTGAAACAAGTTCAAGATTCCAGAAAAACAATTCATCGGTGCGGGAGCTTTAAACCTTTTGTGCTATAATATTTAAAAAATAATTAGGAGTACATTATGACAGAATTAGAAAAAGTTTTAAAAAAAAATCAAGAATTAGAAGAAAGGATTTTAAAACTAGAAGGGATTAAAACAGAAACTATTCCTGAAGTTAAAACTTATTATTTTAGTCAAATTGGAGATATTTCTCAGTTGGAAGATTTAGTAGATATTAAGCAGATTTATAAACGAACTATTTTTGAGGAGTGGTTTAATTTTGAATATAAGATAAATGATAAAGTAAAAAATTTTTTGCAAAAGTTAATTGATAAAAATGAACAATTTATTTTTGATTATTATGAGGAGGATTTGAAGATGAATTTTTTAGCTCCGTTGATTAATAAAGTTGATTTTTTTATGATAGAGGATGAGATTAGAAATTTTTATGATGCTCCTTTGACTTATAAAACGGATAAATTTATATTTAGTGGTGCTACAGATTTTGTAATTTCAAGTGGTATTAAACGAGCTAAAAAACCCTATTTTTTTATTCAAGAGTTTAAAAAAGCTAAAAAACCAACAGACCCCGAACCGCAACTTTTGGCAGAGATGATTTCGGCGGTGGAACTAAATAAAACCAAAA
>JAOZPA010000194.1 GCA_029932985.1 Campylobacterales bacterium | reverse complement strand
TAGAAGCTACCTATTAATCGGCTCAAAAGATGGAATAGAATTTCACAAGATTTAATATTTTAGGGGTAATTATGGAAATTTTAAGGCAATATAATATTTTGATTGTTGATGATGAGTTTATAAATGCTAAATTTATAGCTCAAAGCATTAGAAAGCTTGGGCATTTAATTGTGGGAAATGTCAAAAATGCAAATGATGCATTGAAAATTGCAAAGAGGAATGAGATTGATTTTGTATTTATGGATATAAATTTAAATGATAAAATTGATGGTATTTTATGTGCGGATTTGCTAAATCAAAAGCAAAAAATTGCTGTAATATATATGAGTGCATTTAGTGATAGTCAGACAATAAAAAATGCTTCTAAGACAAATATTTATGGTTATCTCATAAAACCTTTTAGTATAAATGAGATTGAAGCAACTTTAAGTGTGGCAATTCAAAGGGTTTTTGGTTCAAAAGATAATGAAAATAAAATCCAATCAAATATTAAATCTCTTGGAGATAATTATATCTATAATTTTTCAACAAAAACTTTTTTGATAGATAATGTTCCTATTCATCTTACAAATAAAGAGACTGAAGTTTTAAATCTTTTATGTTTAAATATAAATCAAAATATCTCCTACGAATTATTAGAAAATTCTGTTTGGGATGAAAAAGAGATAACAAGTTCAACTATTCGAGATACAGTTTTGCGACTTCGTAAAAAAGCTCCTCTTTTAAACCTTGACAATATTGTAGGAATTGGTTATTGTCTAAAAAAGGACTATGTGTGAAAATTCTAAAAACAGTAGTAATTTTATCAATATTGGGAAGTTATCTATTTGGAGACAATACTCCGCTAAGAATAGCTATAAAAGGAGAACCATCATCATTAAACCCTAATAACAAAAGGATTATCTGGGATCAGTTTGTGGCAAATCGCCTTTTTGATACTTTGAGTAAAAGTTCAAATAATTTGAAAATTGTGCCATCATTGCTTCACTCTTGGAGTAATCCTGATTCGCATACTTGGATTTTTAAGATTAGAAAAGGTATTAAGTTTCATAATGGTGATATGCTTACTACAAAAGATATAATTTTTACACTTGATAGAATTAAAAAAAAGTATAAAAGCTATGCAAATATTTTTGCAAAAATCAGCTCATACACGATTATTGATAAATATACTTTTAGAGTGAAAACCTATAACTCTGTTGATACATTTAAAATATTTAATAATATACACATAGTTCCGTCGAAATATATACAAAAAGTAGGTGAAAAAAAGTTTGCATTACATCCAATTGGTAGTGGAGCATACAAATATGCTTCTGGAGATACAAAAGAGTTAAAGTTAAAAAGATATGAAAATTATTGGGGTAAAAAAGCAAATATAGAAAATGTTATCATCAAATATATTCCTAGCGACAAGCAGTATAAAGCACTTATAGACAGTGAGGTGGATATTGTTCAAAATCTTAACTATGAAGAGTTTAGTAATCTCAAAAATAATTTAAATTTTAAAACTTTTGTAAAATATAGCACTCTATATCACTATTTGGGTATGGATGTAAGACGAAAAAAAACACCTGCTATCGACCTCGCAGTCAATCCATTTAGAGATAAAAAAATCCGTTTAGCTATTGCTAAGACGATTGACCTGAATACTATAAACAAAATTGTATTTAAAAACCAAGCTTCAATACTTTCACAACTCTCAAACAGTAGTGTTTATGGATATAACCCAAATATTAAATCCCAACTGCACAATATCAAAAAGGCAAAAGAGCTGATGAGAGAAGCTGGATATGAAAATGGTTTTGAAGTTACTCTGCATACACCATTGGGCAGTAGAGAAAAAATTGCAAATATTATTGCGAAACAACTAAAAGATATTAATATAAAAGTGAAAGTTAGCCCAATTAAAGATAAAAAATTTTGGAAAGAGATATTTAAAAAGAATCATAAATACTCTTTTTTCTTAGCAGGTTTTAGTGTAGGAGATAGTGTTGAGAAATCACTAAATATTCTGTTTGGGGCAAGAGATGGTCGTGGTCGTTTAAACTTTACAGGATATAGCAATCCCAATTTTGATTTACAACTAGATATAGGGGCAAAAAGTATTAGTAAAAAGAGGAGACTTTTAGCTTTACAAAAAGCATCGAATATTCTTGCAAAAGATAATCCTATAATTCCACTCTATAATTTGCCTCAATTTTATGGTTATAATAAAAGGATAAATTTTAGTCTAATTTTTAGAGCAGAAATAGAGGTTGAAAAGATAAAGTTTACTAAAAAAAGAGCTCTCTTTGACTCTATAATTGATGAGTAGAATAAATCTAAATTTCATACGAAACAGTTTTAAAATCCAATTGGCTTTTTGGGGTATAGTCATAATTTTATTTATACAGCTTCTAAATGCAATTATATTGATAAACTCAAAAAAAATTGAACTCGCAAATGATATTTATAACAATGCTAATGCTTATGCTAAACTTACTACAAATAAGATGGTTGAATACTATCTGCATTATCATAACTCTGGATATTTTAAACTGTATAATTTAATTGATGAACTTTTGACACTAAATGAAGATATTGAGATGATATATATCTATAAAACAGATGGTGATATAGTTTTGCATCCTAATGATTTCAAAAATAGGAAAAAACCAACCATAATAAAAATACCAAAAAACTCTAAAATTTTTAATAGACTGGAATTAGTAGAGATAAGTTCAGATTTTTACATAATTAACGAGAGAAAAAAAATAGATATTGTAAGCCCCCATATTGATGAGTGGGGAAGACATACTTATAGTGTAAGGTATATTTTTAATTATAAGTCACTTGATAAAAAAATATTAAAGATGAAAAATGAAATTATAGTAATAAGTCTTATCTCTTTGTTTATTGCAATAATTTTATTTATAATATTTGCAATAAAAATAACTAGCAGAATTACAGAACTGTTAAAAGAAAAAGAGTTACTACTAAGAGAAGTTTATCACCGAGTAAAAAATAATTTTCAAATAGTAATATCACTCTTGTCGCTAGATTCCCCGCACGAAAATGAAGAAGAACGAAATTTTGATATAATAAACCGTATAAAATCTATGTCACTAATCCACGAATATCTGCTAGATTCCAAAAAATTTTCACAAATCAAAAGTAGAGAGTATTTGCT
>JAOZPA010000193.1 GCA_029932985.1 Campylobacterales bacterium | reverse complement strand
ATTTAAATTGGCTTAATATAAAATTTTTGAAGCTCCACAAAACCAATCATTGCATTCATAATTGCAAATCTTTTAGCTTTCTTCAAATCATCTATGGTCAAATTAGCAGTAATTATCTTTTTTTCATCTAGTAATTTCGCCCTCATAGTCCCTTTCAATAGGGGTACGTGCGGGGACTGCCACCTATTATTTTTAAAAATCGCAATATTCGCAATAGAAGTATCTCGAAGTAACCCATTTTTAGCGATTATAATCTCATCACAATCCTCTTTTTTACTCAAAAGCTCATCAATCTCAGCTCGATTTGTATTTTTATATGGATACTCAATATTAGATTCCAGCACCTTAAAAGAGTACAGCTTTTTCATAACATAGGGCAGATACTCGATTTTAATTATTTTTGTATCATAAATCACTCGACAGCGATAAAAATTTGTATCTGGAGGGGTTATGGAATTTTGCAAATCTATCTTATGGTCTGTCCCAAAATTTGATGAAATAGTTTGATTCAACCTAGATTGATGATATGATAGATTTTTAGCCTTTAGTCCCTGCACGGAAATTGTTTCAATAAAAGTTTTTTTTATGATTTTTAATCCTTTATGCAATATATTTCAGTTTTTAAGTAGTATTTAAACTTTTTTTATATATAATTGCAACCTATTAAGGACAGGTGGGTGAGTGGCTTAAACCACACCCCTGCTAAGGGTGCGTATCTTTACTGGTACCGAGAGTTCAAATCTCTCCCTGTCCGCCATAAATTTTCTAAATCCATTATTTAATAACAATTTCACTAACTACATTTAAACCAAAACCACTAAGTCCTACAAACTCTTTATCTGTTTTTTCATTGGTGAGTAGATTTATCTCTTTTGCTCCTAGTTGGTTCAAAATTTGAGCCCCTATCCCAAACTCTCTCAGTTTGTCATCGGCAATATTATCATTTTGCAAAAATACTAAAATCCCTGAATTCTCATCTAAATATTTAACTGAATTTACAAAAAAACTATATTTTCTAGGCTTTGTAAGTAGCTCTACATCGGCTTGAACATTGTGAAATTTTACATTTGTATTTTCATTTATTTTGCCAAAAGTGTAGGCGATATGGTGATTTTGATGGTGGTCTATGAAATCTATTCTCGTGGCATTCATATTTAAAAGTTTGCTTTTTGAACTACTTATCTCTCGCACAAGTGATTCATATCTCAATCGATATTCAACCATATCGGAGATAAAAACAGTATTTAAATTATATTTTTCACCAAAAACATCTAAATCATCTCGCCTTGCCATATCTCCATTTTCTTTCATAATTTCACAAATTACTGCTGATTGTGTGATTCCCGCTAGTTTACACAAATCCACCGACCCCTCAGTATGACCTGTTCGTACCAAAACACCACCATCTTTGGCGATGAGTGGAAAAATATGTCCTGGTCGAACTAAATCTGTGGCTTTCGTATTGTAATTTGCTAAAAGTTGTATAGTCATATCTCGCTCACCTGCTGAGATTCCCGTCAGTGCATCTTTGGCATCGACCGATACAGTAAAGGCCGTTTCATAAGAAGAGTCGTTATTTGTGACCATTGGATAGAGTTCTAGCTTATCAGCAATCTCCCTATTGACCGCTACACAAATTAAACCTTTGGCATTTGTCGCCATAAAATTAACATGGGCAGGGGTAGAAAATGTGGAAGCATAAACCAAATCCCCCTCATTTTCTCTATCTTCATCATCAATCATTATAACCATTTTGCCTTTTTTAATATCAGCAATCGCTTGTTTTACTCTTTCTATTGGAGTCATCTATTTCCTTTAATATTGTAATTTTTTTGGATTATTGTTTGGCAAAGCTACCTATTAAATCTAGTTATTTTTGAATTGACAGGATAGCTTTTGGGGGCATTGAGCCTTTTTATTCGATAATTTCTTTTATTTCACCTCTGCCTACACCGATTTTTTTAGAGATTTTGAGATTATTAAATTTTTCAACTTTGTTTTTTAATTTCTCTACTCTTCTGTATGCTTCTTTGATTCTTGCAAAGGTGACTTTCCGCTCTTTGATTAATTTTTCGATGATATTTACAACTTTGTTTAAGCTGATTGGGTATCTGTTTTGGTTGGCAAAAAGTAGTAAATCCACACCTGAATTTAGGGTGTACATAATCGCATTTTTCACCGAATAATTGGCACTAATCGCTTTCATCTGTAAATCGTCGCTAATCACCGCACCTTTGTAGCCCAAAATATCTCGAAGCATTGTGGTGTTGACTTTGTAGGACATTGTTGCTGGAAATTTATTGTCAAGTTTTTTGTTGAAAACATGAGCGGTCATAATCAAATCGACTTTGCCTTTTTTAATCAATTGATAGTAGGGGTCAATCTCTTTAATGCTCCAAGTTTTGCTAATATCGACAAAACCTTTGTGGGAGTCTGCCAAAGATGAACCGTGACCGGGGAAGTGTTTGAGGGTGGGGATGATGCCGTAATTTTGCATCTTTTGCATAAAAGTTTTGGCATATAGATAGACCGCTTTTTGGTCTTTGCCGTAACTTCGTTTTAGTTGATAGATTACTTTGTTTCGTGGCTCAATTGCCAAATCAACCACAGGGGCGAAATTTGTATTAATTTTATTTTCATACATAACTCTTGAGATTTTATCATAATATCTACCAGCTTTTTTTAAACCCATTTTTGAAATATCTTTGGCAGAGGGGGTTGAGATGAATCCATTTTTTTCTCTTAATCTTTGAACTTTCCCGCCCTCTTGGTCGATTGCAATTATCAATCTATTTTTAGCTAATTTTTGTAGTTTTTTTGTGAGCATTTTTAACTGCCAAGGAGACCTGATATTTTTGAGAGCTTTTGAGTTGTTTGGGTCTTTATCGAAAATCACAACACCACCCAGACCATTTTTTACATCTTTTGCAATCTGAGCGGAGTTTTTAAAATTTGTGCCATCAAATCCAATTATAACCAGATTAGATATCATTTGGCGGAGAGTCACCTCTTTTGCATCTGCAAATTGATAGACCAAAAGTAGAAAAAGTATTTTTATAAATTGTTGTCGCATTTTTATCCTTTAAAAAGACAATTATAGCTATTTTATATTTCTAAGTCAATATGTTTAGGACAAAAACTAAGTTATAGGGCTGGTTTCTTAGTTTATTTTAAATATTACAATGGAACATACCCTACAACTAAAGAAGGATTGAAAATTTTAATTCAAAATTCCAATCCCAAAA
>JAOZPA010000069.1 GCA_029932985.1 Campylobacterales bacterium | reverse complement strand
GTGCTATTGATGAAACTAATAAAAAAGATATGCAGAAGAGTGATGAGGTTAAAACAGAGGAGATAGTTCCGAAGTTGGAATATTTTGTGAATAAACATAATGTGGAAAATACGATTTTTCAGAATATTTCAAAATTCAAAAAGCAGTTTAAACGGAAATATTTTAGACCATGGGATATAAAGGATTTTTCCTATGAAAAAAGATTTTCGATTTGGGGTATAAATGCTATAAAAAAAAGAAAATTTTATGGTGAAAATAAAAAGTTGATAGATTCAAAGCTTATCAATGAGATTGTGAAAAATAGCAATTTTGATAACTTTAATAGTAGCAAAAAAAGAGCAATTACTATTAAAAATAGTTCTCTTCGTACCTTGCCATCATCCAAACCGTTTTTTAAAAAATCTACTAATTATCCATTTGATTACAGTCAAAACTCCTCCATCAAAGCAAATCAGCCACTTTTTATCTCCCATTTTTCACTGGATAAAGCTTGGATTTTTGTGGAATCAGCTTTTGCGATTGGTTGGATTAGTTTAAATGATATTGCTTATGTAGATGAGAATTTTGTGCAAAATTTTACAGATAAAGAGCTTTTGATTGTCACAAAAGAGAAAACAGCAATCTATAATAGTTGGGATAATTTTCTTTTTTATGCAAAAATGGGGTCAATTTTTCCACTTATTGAAACTCATAAAGATTATTATGAAGTTTTTCAAACAAATAAAGATGAAATGTTTAATGGCAAACTCAATATCATAAAGATTTCCAAAAAACAGGCACAGATTCATCCATTGGAATTCAATAAAAAAGAGTTAAATAGTGTATTAAATGAACTTTTAGATGAAAAGTATGGTTGGGGTGGAATGTACCAAAATCGGGATTGCTCATCGATGGTGAGAGATTTCTTTATCGCGTTTGGGGTTTGGCTTCCACGAAATTCAGCAGTTCAAAGTAGGTATCTAAAATATGTAGATATTTCAAAATTACCCCCCAAAGAGAAAGAGCAAAAAATTATAGAGATAGCTGTACCATTTGAGACAATTTTGTATCTCAAGGGGCATATAATGCTTTATCTTGGCGAGTTTGAAAATCAAGCTTTTGTGATGCACAACACTTGGGGCGGTGGGGTGAAATTTAAAGATAGCAAAAAGAAAATCATCTATGGCAAAACTCTTATTTCTAGTCTGTATCTTGGCTCTCACCTTGAAAAAGTTGATACATCCGAACTTTTGATTCATAAAGTGATAGGAATTAGCCAACTTATCCCCCATTTTATTTTGAATAAATAAACTTTTGCTAAAATAAAAATCTAAAAAATTATTGAGGAAAATAGATGGGAAAAAAAAATTATCTTTTTACTAGTGAATCTGTAACTGAGGGGCATCCTGATAAAATGGCTGACCAAATCAGTGATGCAGTTTTGGATTATATCATTGCGAGAGACAAAGATGCGAGAGTGGCTTGTGAAGTTTTGCTTTCAAACGGTTTTTGTGTAATTGCAGGGGAACTTAGAACTGAAACTTATGCTCCGATGCAAGATATTGCTAGAGAGGTTGTGCGAGAGATTGGTTATACCGATGCTAAATATGGGTTTGATTATCGAAGTGCTGGAGTTTTAAATGGAATTGGTGAGCAGAGTCCAGATATAAATCAAGGTGTTGACCGAGCAGATGGTGAAATTGGTGCTGGAGACCAAGGTTTAATGTTTGGCTACGCTTGTCGTGAAACAGATGTTTATATGCCGTTGCCTATCCATTTAGCTCACAAAATCACTCGAAAATTGGCAGAGGTGCGAAAAGATGGAACTTTGCCATATCTTAGACCTGATGGAAAATCACAAGTAAGTGTGCGATATATCGATGGTAAACCTACAAAAGTGGAGACGGTGGTAGTTTCGACTCAACACGGTGAAGATGTGACACAAGCGAAAATCCACGAAGATGTTATCAATGAGGTTATTTTAAAAGTGATTCCACCAGAATTGCTTGATGAAAATGTAATCTACCATATCAACCCAACAGGGCAATTTATCATCGGTGGGCCTCAAGGCGATGCAGGGCTTACTGGGCGAAAAATTATTGTTGATACTTATGGTGGCAGTTGTCCCCATGGTGGAGGGGCATTTAGTGGCAAAGACCCTACCAAAGTCGATAGAAGTGCAGCTTATATGGCTAGATATATCGCCAAAAATTTAGTGGCGGCAGATATGTGTGATAAAGTTACAGTGCAGTTGGCTTATGCGATTGGTGTGGTTGAGCCTGTGTCTATTTATATTGATACCGATGGTACGAATAGTGTGGATGAGGATTTGATTAGTAGATGTGTTCGAGAAGTTTTTGAGCTGACACCAAAGGGAATTATTGAATCTTTAGACTTGATTCGACCAATTTACAAAAAAACGGCAGCTTATGGACATTTTGGGAGAGAAGAGCCTGAGTTCACTTGGGAGAAATTGGATAAAATTGATGAAATTAAGAAATTTATCTCTTTAAATTAAGTGATTTTAAACATATTTTCGATAAAATTTGCCATATTAAAACTCAAGGAGATGATATGGCAGTAAAAATTACTGATACCTGTATAAATTGTGGAGCTTGTATTGACGAATGTCCTACAGAAGCTATTGTAGATGAGGATGATAACCCAACGAGCGAAGAGATTTATTATGTGTATGCTGATAAATGTGTAGAGTGTGTTGACCATCATGATGAACCTGCATGTGCAGAAGCATGTCCAACTGAGGGATGTATCGTTTGGGATGAGCCAACTGATGGCTTAACTTTAATGGATGGTAGAGGCGAAGTTGGAGAGCCTTGTATCGAAGACTAAGATTTTTATGAAATTTGATATACAGTTTTTGGCTGTATATCATTTCTCACTTTTTTATTTCACTCATTCCCTTACTCCAATATTCTCCTCAATCCCTCTAAAGCCCCTAATTCAATCGAAACACCCCATCTATCATCTATTGAAGTATCTCGTGGATTTATCCTAATAAGTTTTGCATTTGGTTTTTCTGCAATATTTTCACTAAACATCCTCACCGTAGGAATCGCCTTACCAGCCCCCATCTCAATAATCACAATTTTTGACTCTTTATCTCTAAGTCTTTCCAAATAATCCCCAAGCCTCATCTCCTGATAATCACTTATCGACGAGTTCCAATTCCAATCCCCAAACATCAAAATATTTGGTCTCGAAACAGCTCCACATCTAGGACACAATGGAAAATTAAGTGCCTTAAAAATCTCCATATCAACCTCAATTTGAATATTTTTTGCATCCCATATATCTTTTGTACAATTTTTAGTGCATTGAAAATGATTTATCGCCCCGTGACACTCATAAATCCTCTCCTTGTCAAATCCTGCCGTTTGAAAATGCCCATCCACATTTGAAGTAAAAATAAAATAACCATCTCTCATCTGCCCCCCCAACTCCAAAAGCATATCAAAACCCTTGTGCGGTTTGGTTTCTCTATACAAATTTAACCGATGCCCATAAAAAGCCCAAGCCAATGCAGGTTTATTCTTAAACCATCTAGGATTTGCCATCTCCACAAATGAATATCCTAAATCTTTTATCGCAGGATATGCCTTCCAAAATCCACTACTTCCACGAAAATCTGGCAATCCACTATCTACCCCCATACCAGCCCCAGCAGTTATCAGCAATGCATCTGCCTCTTTGATATATTCTCTCGCTCTTTTAATCGCCTCTGTTTGCATAATAAATCCTTTCTACTTTTTCCAATATTATATCTTAAAAGGCTTAACAACCCCAAGCGGAAATTTTTTTTAAAGATTTTGAGTAAATTTAGATTTCCGTTTGGGGACTTAAACAGAATTAAAAATAAGATGGAGAAATTTAATAGAGTAGTTGAGTTTTTATGGTGCAATTTTTTCACACCATAAAATTTAAATGGTCTTAAACGGCTTCGCTTCCTGTTTCGCCAGTTCGGATTCTGACAACCTCTTCAATAGTTGACACAAAGATTTTACCGTCACCAATTTTGCCACTTTTGGCACTTTCTTGAATCACTTGCACCACTTTTTCTATTTCGTCATCATTTACCACTAAGTCTATTTTGACTTTTGGAACAAAATCTACGATATATTCTGCACCTCGATATAGTTCGCTATGACCCTGTTGTCGTCCGTAACCTTTGACCTCTGTGATGGTCATTCCTGTGATTCCTATCTCGCCGAGAGCGTCTTTGACACACTCTAATTTAAATGGTTTTATGATAGCTTCTACTCTTTTCATTTGTTCTCCTAGTTTTTTAGTATATCATTAAAAGCAATTATTTTAGTCATTATAAATGTATAAAATATATACAGTTTGATTATTTTTCAATTATATGGTAAAATTGCATATCCAAAAAAGGCAAATTATGAAAAAATTTATATCTCTATCTACTTCGTCACAAAATGCACTCAAAATTGCTCAAATTTCATCCACTCTTCCAGTCAATATTTTAGTAACTGGGGAAAATGGGGTAGGCAAAAAAATTCTAATTCAAGAGATATTTCCAAATCTTCAAGTATTTAATGGTCAAAAGCTAGAAAAGATGATTTTTCACAAAAAGATTAACCTAGATTCATTTAATACAATTGTGATTTATGAGATTGATGCTCTTATAAATAAAAAAGATTTTTTTGAAAAACTACGAAAAATAAGGGTAATTGCTACTTCTCGAAAAGAGTTGAATGAAATTAGCACTTTTTTTCCTGTTAAGATAACCATAGAACCTCTAAAAAATAGAAAAGAGGATTTAGATGAATTGATTAATTTATATAGCAATGATGCTAAAAAAATATACAATTGTGATATAAAAATTGATGATATTAAGATAGATATTTCACAAAATGGAATCACTTTAAAGCAATCAATTTATAAGAGTATATTATTAAAATCTTTGACAAAAGATGAACTTATCGACACAATGCAAGATTTTTTTACTAGAGAATTTGAAAATAAACAAACCACATATAAAAAATTATTAGAGATATTTGAGATAGCTATTTTGAAATCTGCAAAGAAAATATACAAATCTCAACTGCAAATGGCACTAAAACTGGGTATAAATCGTATAACACTTCGTAAAAAACTTGAACAGTATGGAGAATAATAATGAAAAATAATAATTTTTATAAGAATTTAATAGAAAACAACCTAAACCCATTTATCCTTTTTGATAATAATGGAGATTTACAAGAGTTCAATAAAGAAGCGGAATTTCTTTTTAATACCGTCTCGCCAAAAGAGCTATACAGTTTAGCGATTCAATATGCTTCACACAGTTTTGGTTTTGAGTATAAATTTATAAACCTCAAATATGGGCAAAATAATTATTATGCTATTTTGGTAGGTTATCTGAATGAAAATGAGATTGGAATTCAATTATATAAAGAGATTTGCACTGAACTTTTGACAAAAAAGATGAATAATATCGAATTTGTTAATATTTTTAGCCTCATTGAAATCTCAAAAACCACCACACTTCTTCAAAATACCAAAATTCAAGAGATTTACGATGTCTCCATCCCTGAAATAAAAATCAATATTAATGAATTTCTACTAACTCTAAATAATTGCTTTACACTCTTTAAACAAAGTAGCTATTTAAAGATCAAAATTTCCCTCGAAATTGGCGAATATGAGATTATCAAAAAGAAAAAATATCAAATCATATTTATAAAATTTATAAATAATAAAAAAATAACTATAGATAGAGAGTTTGAATATCAAGCCCATAAAGCACATATAAATCTATTCGTTCAAGATAAGACAATTAAATTAAAATTTCCTATGATTTTATAAACCTCAGTCCCCGCACGGAAATTAATAGGGATTTTAAAAATTTCCGTTTGGGGTCATTAACCCCCAAATTTATGATTTTCTATTTTTGGCTCTTGCGATTTTTTTTTCTTTAGTGGCTATGACTTTTAAATATTCTCTAAGGTTTTCATATTCATTTGTGGTCAAGAATCGGTTTTTACCCTCTTTTAGCATTCCTAACTCTATTCCACCAAATCCCAATCTTTTTAGTGAAACCACATCATTTCCAAAGTAGGCGAAAAATCGTCGTAATTCTCTATTTTGCCCCTCCATTAAAGCTACTTTGATGGTTGAGTAATCTTTGTGATTTTTGATGATATTGTACCAAAGAAATGGTTTTATGTCCATTGAGTGGATTTTGCTATCTTTGAAACCTCCCTTTGTGGCATCTTCGAGAAAGATTCCTCTTTTCATTGCATCTTCTGCAAGTGGTGAAATTTCGCCCTTGACTCTTAAATAGTAGATTCGCTCCAAGTTGCTATTCATCAATCTATTAGCAACATTTGGGGAATCGGTGAGGAGTAACAGACCCTCACTGGCAAAATCTAGTCGTCCGATTGGGAGAAAACTGCTATATTTGTGTGGCAAAGAGTGAAAAACTGTTTGTCTCTCTCTGTCATCTTTTTTGGTGACTAGCTCACCTTTTTTCTTATTATATAAAATGACTGTAAAGATATTTTTTCGTATAATTGCCTTAGCACCTAAAAAAACTTTATCATTTCTTTCGACTTGATAGCTAAAATCTTTCATAATCTCTCGTCCAACTCGGATTTTGCCCTCCTCTATCAATTTGTCCGCTTCTCGTCGTGAATGTTTTGTATTGTGTGAAATGTATTTATTTAATCTCAATTTTTTCCCCTTTAAAAATAATTAAATTGTTTTGCAAGTTTTAACTGTGGATTTTGAGAATAAAACTCCTCTTCATCCAGCAGAAAACTAAAATTTTCCATATAATTTTTTACAATTATATAGGCTTGATTTATCTCTATAAAATTTTTTTGATTACCTTTGTGCATATCTGGATGGTGAATCTTAGACAACTCCAAATATCGCTTTTTTAACTCTTTTTGTGTGGTGTATTTAAAGACCCCAAGAGTGCTTAAAGCTTGTTGAAACTCCTTTAATTCCTTCATAAAGAGAGTTTTTTTGCCAAATAATAGGTCAAATTAATTATTAAAAAAACCATTATATAACTCTTCAAACTCATCAAATTTGTCTATAAATATCGATACTAAATCTGGGTCAAAACTTTTGGCACTCTCATATTTTATAAAATTTTTGGTATCTTCTAAATTCCATGCATCTTTTGAACCTCGTTTGGTAGTTAGATTGTCATAAGAGTTTGCAAGTGCTATGATTCGTGAATAGATGTCAATTTTTGAACCAATTAGCCCCTTTGGATAGCCTGAACCATCCCATTTTTCGTGATGTCGTGATGCTACATTTTTGGCAATTTTGAATGTTTTGTGATTTGAATGTTTTAAGATTTCATCAGACAAAGTGGTATGTTTTTTCAAAATATTGTTTTCTTTGACATTTAATGAGGTGTTTTTGTTTAAAACTTCGTCGCTGATTGCAATTTTGCCGATGTCATGTAGAGATGCAGCGATTTTTAAATCATTGATTTGCTGTTTGCTAAAGTCAGAGAAAAATCCCAAAACTTCTGCATATTGGCTAACTCTATTTGAGTGTCCATCAAAATGCTCCCCTGTTTTGATGTTTGCAAGACACAGTAGAGTATCAAGCAACTTTTTGTGTGCTTTATTTAGCTCATTGTCAAAATTTATTTTTATATTTATATGACTTTTGATTCTAATTTGTAATTCATAAGGGTTAAATGGTTTTAGGATATAATCCACTCCTCCCACCAAAAATCCCTCAAAAATTGACTCATTATCGGTCGCGGCACTCAAAAATATGACAGGAGTATTCTTGTAATTTTTATTTTCTTTAATTCTTTTGCATACCACAAATCCATTCATCGGATTCATCATAATATCAAGCAGTATTAAATCAAATCTATTTTCCTCAATTCGCTTCAATGCAGACTCGCCATCAAGAGCATAAACTAAATTATATTGATTTGTATCTTGCAGAATATTCGCAATCACTCTAATATTTTCTGGCTCATCATCTACTATCAAAATATTAAATTTTTCCATTTAATTCTCCAGTTTAAATTAATTTTGCTATTATAACACATAATCTCTAAAATTAAAACTATTTTTTTTACTCACCATTAAACTATGGCAAATTCCAAATTAATGTTACTTGATTGCTTACATCTACGGAATTGGCACAACTTCCAAAATTTTAGTCAAAATATAATCCGTTGTTATATCATCCGCTTCCGCCTCATAGCTCAAAATTATCCTATGTCGCAACACATCTTTTATCATATATGCCACATCCACTGGGGTTACAAAATCACGATTTCGCATATAAGCCAAAGCTTTTACCACCTTAAACATATCAATACTCGCCCGTGGACTTGCCCCAAATCTGATATATTCATCCAGCTCACTCACCCCATATTTCGCAGGTTCACGAGTTGCAAAAATCAACTCAATTATATACTCTTCCAACTCTTTATCGATGTGAATTTGTGAAATCTCATCTTTGATTTGGTTTATATCATCCAAATTTGCCACATTTTTAATCTCCTCAAAACCCTTATAAGCCACCCGACGAGCAATCTCTAACTCCTCCTTTTTTGTGTTGTAAGTCACCACAATTTTAAACATAAAACGGTCAAGTTGAGCCTCTGGCAGATTGTAAGCCCCCTCAGATTCCACAGGATTTTGAGTCGCAAGAGTCAAAAATGGACGACTTATCTCAAAAGTATTATCCCCAATTGTCGCCTGTTTCTCCTGCATAACTTCAAGCAACGCCGATTGCACTTTTGCAGGGGCTCGATTTATCTCATCTGCCAAAAGTAGATTCGTAAAAATTGGGCCCTTTTTGATTTTGAAATCTCCATTTTTGGGGTCATAAATCTCTGTCCCAATTATATCACTAGGAAGCAAATCTGGAGTGAATTGCACCCGCTTAAAATTCAACCCCAACACTTTACTAAAAGCATTTACCGCCGTAGTCTTTGCCAGTCCTGGTACACCCTCAAGCAAAATATGCCCATCGCACAAAAGCCCAATCAAAAGCGAATCAATCATCCCCTTCTGCCCAACCATCACCTTAGCAATTTCATCTTTTATCTGTTTGATTTTTTCTCTCATATTCCATCCTAAATTAATTTAACGAAAAAAATATTATACAAAAAATTGATAAATTTCAGATAAAGAAAAATATTTATTTAACTTTTTACTCAACCTTTTCTATTTTTTAGATACAATTAACAACTTAAAGACAAAATTAGCAAAAGGATTCAAAATGTTAGGCTTAAAATATATCAAAAATTCACCAACGACTTATCTTTTCAAATATCAAAATGGTTCACTCAAAAATAAGGGTGTGGGATTGTCCTTTTTCTATTATGCTCCAATCACAACACTTGTTTCAATCTCTATTGGAAGTGAAGATGTGCCGTTTATCTTTGAGGAGACAAGTAGCGATTTTCAAACTATTACGATTCAAGGGCAAGTTTCATACAAGATAACTGATGTGCATAAAATTGCTAAATTAATGGATTTTGCAATAGATTCAAATACTCAAAAACATATCTCTCACGACCCCCAAAAGCTCCCTCAAAAAGTGATAAATCAAGTGCAAGTTATAACCAATAAAGCGGTGGCTAAACTGCCCCTAGCCGATGTTTTAATTTCCGTTGAGGAGATTGCAAAAGAGGTTTATCAAGCTATCCCAAACTCTGCAGAGTTAAATTCGTTGGGGATTGAGATTTTGAGTTTTTCGCTACTGGCAATCCGTCCAAATCCTGAAACTTCACGAGCATTAGAAGCGGAAGCTAGAGAGAATTTACTGAAAAAAGCGGATGAGGCTATCTATTCACGGCGAAATGCTTCGGTTGAGCAAGAGAGGGCAATCAAGGAGAATGAGCTAAATACTGAAATTGCTGTTGAGAATAAAAAACGGGAGATTCAAGAAGCTCAAATGGAGGCAAAAAAGGCGATTCAAGCCCAAAAACACAAGCTCAAAGAGTCAAAGATGAACTCTAAAATTATTATTGAGGAAAAAAATAGTAAGCTTGTAGATTTGGCGATGGTCAATGCCAAAAAAGAGTCGGATGCAAAAGCTTATGCTTTGGAGGTTTTGATGAAATCGCTAGAAAATGTCGATACCAAAACAATTCAAGCTATCACAAGTTCGGGAATGAGTCCAGACCAATTAATCGCTCAATCATTTCAAGACCTTGCTAATTCGTCTCAAAAAATTGGACAATTAAATATCACCCCAGATTTACTCAAAGAGCTTTTAAACAAGGATAAATAGTGAGTGAAGAGTTACAAAAATTAATGACCGAAAATGAGAAATTAGCAGGATTTAAAAGATGAATAATACTTTAGAAATATTAGTTGACAAAATAGATGACATTCATAACACTATTCAAATACAAACAATAAAGAATATAAGTAAAAATTTAACTTTACGAAATTGGCTTATAGGATATTTCATAGTTGAATATGAACAAAATGGAGAGGATAGAGCAGAATATGGTAGTAAAATTATTCATAATTTAGCTCAAAAATTAAAATATTTAAAGGGTATGTCTCCCACTAATTTAAGATTGTATAGAACTTTTTATTTAGAATATCCACAGATTCAACAGACAGTGTCTGTTAAATTCAAAATCCAAAATTTAAAAAGCCAATCATCACCTGATAAATCTCTGCAAGTACCCATAGATAAGCTTTTAAATAGATTTTCATTTAGCCATTTTATAGAATTATTAAGATTGGATGATGATTTAAAAAGATTATTTTATGAAGTTGAAGCGATAAAAGGTAATTGGAGTGTGAGAGAGTTAAAACGACAAATAAATTCAATGACTTACGAAAGAGTTGGATTATCTACCGATAAAAAAGAGTTAATAGATTCCATAAATAACAACTCTCAAACTCTCACTCCCCAGCAAATCATCAAAGACCCCTACATTTTAGAATTCACAGGATTAGAGCAAAAAATAAAATATAGTGAAAATGACCTTGAATCCACTCTTTTGAACCATCTTCAAGATTTCTTGCTAGAACTTGGTAACGGTTTTTGTTTCGAGGCACGGCAAAAAAGAGTTTCAATAGATAACCAACACGATAGAATTGATTTAGTATTTTACCATAGAATTTTGAAATGCCATATCTTGATAGATCTGAAAATCCGAGAATTTCATCATAGCGATGTCGGGCAGATGAATTTTTATCTAAATTATTATAAAAATGAGATTATATTAAAAACCGATAACCCTCCAATAGGATTAATTCTGTGTGCAAATAAAAACAAAACAAAAGTAGAATATGCCACCGCAGGATTGGATAATCATCTTTTTGTCTCCAAATATAAAATAAATCTCCCATCAATTCAAGAGATAAAAGAGTTTATAGAAGATGAACTTAATACTTTGGAAATTTAGGTTTATGACCCCGCACGGCGACCTAATCAAAATGAAAAAAAGGTAAAAATTATGGAATTAGTTTATTTATTAATATTTATAACTGCCAAAGCAAAAAAATATCAGAAAGGAGAGGAAATAGGCTAGGGTTGATTATACTAAAAATAGTGATGTAGATATTTTGTATCATTTGGATAAACTGTTTTTTGATAAATATAGTGGATTTATTGGGTTTAAAAGGCTTGATGAGATAAAACAGATTATTTCAAAAGAGATAAAAAGGGATGTAGATTTAGCTCCATCTGATAATTTGTCACAAACTGCCAAAAAATATATTTTAAAGGATGTGATCTATGTCTAAAAAATCTTTGGATTCAGGAGTGGATTTTATATTAGAGATGATTTTAAATATAAAAAATATAGTTAAAAGACATAATGGAATAGTTAGAGCTTTGGGTGGTTTTGAAGCCAATATATATAAAAAATACAAAGGGGTGAAAAGTGCAGTTAGCAATAGATATTGATGATAGGGAGATAGCAAGTTTTATTAAAACAAAAAATATAGATGATATAAAAGATTTAATTATTGAGTTTTTAAAAAAACAAGTTGATACTACAAAAAAAAAGGGAAAATGGGCAAAAGTTGCGGATGAGATGAGGGGGACTTTGAGTGATAAGACGGTTAATTATTTGAATGATTGTAGTAAAGAGATTCGTTCGGGGTTTGAGCTACTAGATTTGAAGTAAAAATTATGAAAAAATATATTTTAGATACAAATATCACTTCATTGCTAGGAAGTGAAAAACAAGTGAATAATATTTTATTGGATAAATTCTATAAACTTGAAGATGACGATATTATTATGGTTTCGATTATTACTCTGTATGAGACTAATTATGGATTAAAAAATTCTAATGATGAGATTCAAAAAAAGGAAATTAGTAAAAATCTTGATTTTATAAAAAAGTTTTTTGAAATTGTGCCTTTGGATTTAAAAGAGATGGACATTTATGCAGATTTAAAAGTTTTGTATAAAAAACATACTGGCATTAATCAGA
>JAOZPA010000192.1 GCA_029932985.1 Campylobacterales bacterium | reverse complement strand
CGTTTGGGGACTTAAACCCCAAATATCCACAAATCCAATAATCTTATCTTCATAATAGATAAGAGAGTTTATTAGCCCTATTTTTTTAAGTATAATGTGGGAGGTCAAAATTTAGATATAATATATAGTATAATTGAAGTGTAAAAATTTAGAAAACGAGACCGAAGTCTCGTATATATTTATAATTTTAGTGAAATTGGATTTAGATAGGGTACTTTTGCCAAACACTAAGCCTCATTTTTATTCTTAAGCGACTTTTCTTATAATTCTTTGAACAATCATTTTTGCAAAAGCATCACTTCCCTCTTTGTCTAATGCCACAAAAACATGACGATGACTATTATCCTCACCAGTACATGCAAATAAAATAATTGCATTATCCGTTGCAATAGACATCTCTTTAGTTCCGCCAATCCCTAAAGCTTTTGTTACTTGGTGGTTATCCACAAAAGTTTTATTTATAATCCCCAAAACCGCATTATAATCATCCTCTTTTAGAGTAGATTTTTGCCCAACATGTGAAATCAACACATTTCCCCTAGCATCTGTGATTGCTGACCCCATATATCCTGTCAAATCTTTCAATTCATCTAAAATAGTCCCGTCCATTTTTTTCCCTTTTATCTATTATTTTTATTTAAACCAGTCTTTAATTTTGCCTATTTTCTCACCAATATTATCTGTGTGAGTGTTTTGTTTGCCAAAAGAAATATTTAATTTTTCCAATAATTCTCGTTGTAAGCTATTGAGAGTTTTTGGAAATGTAATTTTCACTTGAGCTACTAAATTCCCCTTCTCCTTCGTGTGAACGTTTGTAATTCCCTCCTTTTTAAAAATAAATTGCTGTTTATCCATCGTCCCTGTTTTTAGCGAAAGTGTCATCTCACCCGTGAGAGTTGGAATTATGACATCTGCGCCAAGGGCTGCTTGAGTAAATAGAATCGGCACTTCAATATAAATATCATCATCGTGTCTGACAAAAACATCATCTTCCTTAATACTAATCTCAATATACAAATCCCCACTTCGACCATACTCATCCACATTTCCCTTACCACTCACTCGCATTCGATTGCCGTTATCAATTCCTGCAGGAATATCCACAGTCGTAGAGTTCAAATCCTCCACAAAACCTTTTCCTACGCAACTTTTACATTTTCTAACCGCACTCGTCCCCTCACCATGACATTTCGGACAAGTTTGTGAAAAAGTCATAAAGCCCTGTTTGTAAAAAACTTGCCCTTTCCCCTGACACTCACTACATTTATCGATATGACCATCTTCCGCCCCCGTGCCATCACACTCATTACAAGGCTCTTTAAATGTATATTTAATATCTTTTTTGCAACCATTAACTGCATCTTTAAAATCAAGTTCCAACTCAATAGCACTATCTAGCGGATATTTTCGCTTCTTTTGTCTTCCACCCCCTGCACCGCCAAATCCACTATTAAATGCCCCACCAAATATTGATTCAAAAATTGAACCCAAATCATCCATATTCATATCTGAATATCCTTGGAATCCTTGGCTATCTAACCCTTTCTTACCATATTTATCATAAATACCTCTCTTCTCTTTGTCCCCTAAAACTTGATAAGCTTCATTTACTTGCTTAAATTTCTCCTCTGCACCCTTGTCATTTTCATTTCTATCTGGATGGTATTTTAAAGCTAATTTTCTATATGCTTTTTTTATCTCACTTGCAGTTGCTCCCTTGTTAACCTCTAAAATTCCATAATATTCACTATTCACTTATCCACCTTTGTTATTCTTGTTATAATTTTTTTTGTAAAAATACATTTTACCCAATTTTCTTTTAAAAGACTTTTAGTTAAAATAAATTTAAATAAATAAAGGATATTTCAAAATGAAAAAAAACAAAATTGCTATTAGTTTGGGTGATTTAAATGGAATCTCACCGCAGATAGCTCTAAAGGCACACAAAAAAATTATAAAATGGTGTCAGCCTATCTATATTACAAATAGGTTTGCTTTTAAAAATTCTGCCAAACTTTTAGGCACGAAAATTCCAAAAAATTTAAAAATTATAAATATTGGTAAAAATTTTAAAATCAAAAAAGGGAAAGTTTGCCCCCTTAGTGGCAAAATCTCATATCAATCATTTATAAAAGCGATTAAATTAACAAAAAAAAATAGAACTAAAGCTGTTGTCACTTTGCCAATCAATAAAGAATCTTGGAACAAAGCGGGTATAACACAAAAGGGTCACACCGATACTTTAGAATCATTTTTTAAACAAAAAGCTATTATGATGATAGGTTGTCCCCAACTTTTCGGAGCATTTTTCACCCATCACATACCTTTAAAAGATGTAGCTTCTCACATCAAAACCCAAAAACTTAAAAAATTTTTTCTTGCATTTTATAGAAATACAAAACAAAACAAAATCGCTATACTTGCATTAAATCCACACGCTGGAGATAATGGAGTTATGGGAGATGAGGAAAAAATCATCACAAAAGCTATCAAAAAATCAAATGAAAAATTAAAAAAAGAGATATTTTTTGGTCCATTAGTGCCTGATACTGCTTTTACCAAACAAAACCGAAAAAATTTCACCTATTTTATCGCAATCTACCACGATCAGGGCTTAATTCCCCTAAAAGCATTATATTTTGAAGAAAGTATTAATGTTTCATTAAATTTACCAATTATCAGAACCTCAGTTGACCACGGAACCGCTTTTGATAAAGCCTACAAAAATAATAATATCTCAATAAAAAGCTACTTAAATGCTGTAAAAGATGCTATCAGCCGAGCAAACCAAAAATAATATGATAGCAGTTAGGAGTAGAAATTAAATAAAAATTGGATGCTATTTACTTTCTAATCCTTAGGGCTTTGAACCCCAAACGGAATTTATCTAAAATGGTTTTGCATAAAAATCAAAAAATACCCAAAATACGATAGTTGAAATTATTAAAGTAACAATCATCGCAGGAGTTCCTTTTCTAAACCAAAGCCCAGGGGTGATTGCTAAAGATGGGTCATTTCTCTCTTTGGCTAATCTTTCTGAAAGCGTGACTATAAATACATTTGCCGTTGAGCCTAAATGTGAGCCATTCCCGCCCATTCCCACTCCAACAGCCAATGCCCACCAAAGTGGAGTTGCTGGAATTCCTTGAGCTTCTATCCCTAAAATAATCGGTATCATTGCAGCGGTAAATGGGATATTATCAATCATCGCAGACAAAACAGCTGCCGACCACATCAAGATAATACTTGCCATCAGCAAATCCTCTTTTACAAAA
>JAOZPA010000068.1 GCA_029932985.1 Campylobacterales bacterium | reverse complement strand
CCTATTTTTGTAGAAAAAAAACCCACCCCTATATTTATAGGGGTACAAATCTTAAATTTATCTTAAATTTAAATTTCCGTTCGTGTACTATAATCCAAAAATTCCACAATAAGCATCACGACAGCCTTTGCCAAAATCATTTTATTCAAATTTAAATCATTTTTTTCCAAATCACAGCCATTCTTAAATTGATTATTAGTATAATCATCTTTCAAATTCAATTCAAGAGATGGAGAAGTAGATGAAAAAAATGAAAATTTTTATAATGTTTTTGTTGGTGGCTATGAATATTCAGGCTGATGATATTTTTGATGAATATGTCACGGAGATTAAGGCGGCAAATGAGCAGATGGTGATTTTTGAGAGTGCAAAGAATATCAAGGTTGGAGCAAGTGGGGTGATTATGAAGGAGATAAATCGTAATAGTTCGTTTATTATTAGTGGATTTATCATCACAAAGGTCAAAAATAATATGGCGACGGCTCTGCTGAAACCCTATAATACTCTCAATAACGATAATTTTCCTACCATTAATATGAAACCTGCAAAGGGTGATATGGTGATTGTGAATTATCTCTATAATCGTGTTTTGGCGATTGTGCCAAATGCTAGAGTTTTTGCCGATATGAAAAAAAAATATAGGGATATTCGTTGGATTCACCCCGATATTTTGTCTGGTGAACTAGTTAAATCTGCCGATGAATCTCCAGCTTATGAAAACTTTAAGAGAACTTGCCAAAATGTAGTGGCAAATATGCTGTTTTTTGGGATTGATAATAATGGATATTTTGTGGATTGTAAAAGTTTTAAAATTCTAAAAAAGATTAATATCAAGAAATATAAAGAAACTATGCTACCATACTATACTCGAATCAAAGATTTAGATGGTGGACTTTTAAACTTTGGTAAAAACAATAAAATCACCAACTATAATAATTACTATAACACCTTGTTAAAAGAAAAAAATAATTAAAAGAGGGGCTTAACAACCCCAAATTGACAAAAGTACGATGATATGGTACAATAGAAGAAAAAGGTAAATTATGGTATCGGTTAGTCAATTTAGGTCAAATATCAAAACTTATGTAGATAAAGCTATTTTTAATCACGAGCCGTTGGTGGTTAATAGAAAAAAGGGTGAAGATTTTGTGGTAATTTCATTGGATGATTATCAAAGAGAGCAGGAAACTTTATATATTTTGAGTAATAATTCATTGATGAGACAGATTCAAAAATCGTTAATTACACACAATTTGCAAAAAGGATATAAACCAAGCCAGAAAGAATTAGATGAAATCAATAGTTTTTGAGGGGGATAGTTGGCAAATATATGAAGAGTTGAGAGCTAAAAACAAAATTATCCATAAAAATCTATGTAAAATTTTAAAAGAGATGCAAAAAAATGACCCCTCACAAGGAATTGGAAAACCAGAGCTCTTAAAATATGATTTATCAGGATTTTGGTCAAGAAGATTATCACAAAAAGATAGATTAATTTATAAATTTGATGAAAATTCCATATATATATTTGCAATTGGCGGACATTATGAGTAAAAACAAACATCGCTGAGGGGTTCTAAAACCAAAAAATTTACAAGATAAATAGAAATAAAAAAAGGATAGATAGATGGGGAAATTGTGGTCTGGAAGATTTGATAAGGAAAGTAGTTCGCTTTTGGATGAGTTTAATGCTTCGTTGCCGTTTGATAAAAAGTTATATAAACAGGATATTAAGGGTTCGACGGCTCATGCAAAGATGTTAGCTCGACAGGGAATTTTGAGCAAAGATGAGTATAAAAGTATCAAAAATGGATTAAAAGCGATTCAAAAGGAGATTGAGGCTGGGAAGTTTGAGTTTAAGATAAAAGATGAAGATATTCACATGGCGATTGAGAGTAGATTAACAGAAAATATTGGAGATGCAGGGAAGAAACTCCATACGGCGAGGAGTCGAAATGACCAAGTGGCTTTGGATTTTCGGCTTTATGTGCTTGAAAATTCTACCGATATTTCAAAGTCATTGAAAAAAGTGATTAAGACGATTTTAAAAATTTCAAAAAAGCATACTGATACTCTAATTCCTGGGATGACTCATCTGCAACATGCTCAACCGCTAAATTTTGCTTTTCATCTTTTGGCTTATGCTCAAATGTTTAAGCGAGATATTGAGCGGTTTGAGAGTTCGATTAAGCGAAATAATATTTCACCAATTGGTTGTGCTGCACTTGCAGGGACTCCACATAATATTGATAGAGATTTTACGGCTAAAGAGTTGGGTTTTAAGTTCCCAAGCGGAAATTGCTTAGATACAGTGAGCGACCGAGATTTTGCTTTGGAGATTTTGTTTAATATTGCAACTATGTTTATGCACATCTCTAGGCTTTGTGAAGAGTTGATTTTGTGGTCTAGTTATGAGTTTAAATTTATCACTTTTAGCGATGAATACAGTACGGGAAGTTCGATTATGCCTCAAAAGAAAAATCCAGATGTGGCGGAACTTTTGCGAGGAAAAAGCGGTCGAGTTTATGGAAATTTAATTTCATTGATGACGGTTATGAAAGGGTTGCCACTAGCTTACAATAAAGATACTCAAGAGGATAAAGAGGGGGTTTTTGATAGTGTTGAAACCTCGATGATTTCTCTAAAAATTTTGAATGAATCGCTGAAAACTATGCAAATTCATAAAGATAATATGGATAAAGCTACAAAAGTTGGACATCTGAGTGCTACGGATTTAGCGGATTATTTAGTACAAAAAAATATAGTTTCATTTCGAGATGCCCATTTTATCACGGGAAAAGTGGTAAATTTAGCTGATAAACTGGATAAAGATATGAGTGAATTAAATATCAAAGAACTTCAAAAAATCGATAAACGAATTGAAAAAGATGTTCTTAGTTTTCTAAATCTCAGAAATTCGATGAATGCCCGAAACTCTTTTGGAGGAACTAGCACCAAATCTACCAAAAAACAGTTAAAAGAGTTTAAAAAGTGGCTAAAACAGGGTTCAAAATGAGATATATCGACGATGATTTAAATGGAAAGAGAATTTTGATTACAGGTGGAGCTGGATTTATTGGTAGTAATTTGGCTTTTTATTTTCAAAATCACCACCCCAAAGCGGAAGTTATTGTATTTGATAGTTTTCGCACGGGCGAAGTTTTTGGCAATGGAAATTTAAAAAGTTTTGGGCATTTCAAAAATCTTATAGGCTTTAAGGGTGAAATTATTAGCGGTGATATAACTTCTAAATCCGATATGAAAAAGTTGAAAAAATTCAAATTTGATTATATCTTTCATCAAGCAGCCATCTCTGACACCACCGTGACAAATCAGCAAATTATGATAAAAACAAATGTCGATGCCTATAAAACTATCCTCAATCTTGCTATCAAAAATGGTGCAAATCTCATCTATGCTTCTAGTGGGGCAACCTATGGTGATGCCATCTCACCGCAAAAAGTGGGTAGAGAAGAGCCAAATAATGTATATGGTTTTTCTAAATTGATGATGGATAATCTAACTTTCAAAAAAATGCAGAATTTAAAAATTTCCGTTGTGGGACTTAGATATTTTAATGTATATGGTGGTCGTGAATTTCATAAAAATAAAACTTCATCTATGGTTTTGCAGTTTGGGCATCAAATTTTGGCAGGAAAAAATCCTAAATTATTTGAAAGTTCAGATAAGATTTTAAGAGATTTTATCTATATTGAAGATGTGATTTTGGCTAATGTAAACGCAATGCACCCTAATAAAAGTGGGGTTTATAATGTGGGAACGGCGAAACCTCGGAGTTTTCAGGAGATTGTAGATATTTTGCAAAAAGAGTTAAAAACTGATTTGAAATGTGAATATATTAAAAATCCATTTATTGGCTCGTATCAATTTTATACCAAAGCAGATATTAGAAATACAAAAAAGCAGTTGAATTTTAAACCTAGATTTTCTTTGGAGGATGGGATAAGAGATTATATTGGGGAAATTAAAAAAATTTACAGAGATTTTAAATAACGACACAATTTAGACACAAGAATTAGTTATAATCTTACTAACGAAACAAAAAAGTTATAGAATTATAGCAATCCCCTTTCTGTCCACTCTTTAATTTTTTTGTTAGTTAGCAAGGTATCAAAAAAAGGAGTCGATTATAAAAAGTTATGTGAGTGAAAGAAAGGGAATTATAACGATTTATACCCGAGAATAATACATTAAATTTCATTAAAATATCATTAAATCTACAAAAGAATCTCCTATTTTTAAGAGAATTCTTTCATCTTACCCTAAATCATATTTTTTTCTATTACATTATATGTTATAATATCAAATTAATCACTTATTAAGGTAAAAAATATGAATTTTATAAACTACAAAGACTCAATAGAAATTTTAAAAACATCGATGGAAAACATTAATCCCAAAAGTCAAAAAGTTTTTTTAAGCGATTCGCTTGGACGAGTTTTGGCAAATGACATAATCGCTAATTTTAACTCCCCTGCATATCAAACATCGGCGATGGATGGCTATGCTATCAAGCACCACAATCAAAAACTCAAAAAATTAAAAATATCCGCTTATCTTCCTGCTGGAGAGGAGACAAATAGCGAAGTGTTGGAGGGGGAATGTATCAAAACTTTTACAGGTTCGCTGATGAGCTGTGGGGCTGATACTTTGATTCCTATCGAAAATGTCGAGGTCGTTGATGGTTATATTATCATCAATAAAGAGGTCAAAAAGGGATTTTCTGTTCGGGATATTGGTGAGAATTTTGAGCGGGGTGAGCTTCTAATCCCAAAAGGCACAACGATTTCATATCCTCAAATTGGTGTAATGGCAAGTTTGAATATATCGCAAGTGGAAGTTTTTCAAAAGCCCCGAGTGGCGGTGATTTCAACGGGAAGTGAGATAATTGATGTGGGTGAAAGTCCCCAAAATTCTTCACAAATTGTCAGCTCAAACCATTTTACTATTGAAGCGATGTGCAAAGAGCAGGGGGCAGAGGTGGTGAGAGTGGGAGTTGTGGGCGATGACAAGCAGAAGATAAAGGCGAAGATTTTGGAGGGCTTGAACTCTTGTGATATTGTGGTGACCACGGGGGGAGTTAGTGTGGGGGATTATGATTTTGTCAAGGATATTATCAAAGATTTTAAGCCAACTTATTTGCTAAATGGTGTCAAAATTAAACCAGGGCAACACATAAAAGTAGTCAAGGTGGGGCAAAAATATATCTTCGCACTTCCTGGATTTCCCTACTCTTCGACCATCACAAATTTTATTTATGTTGTGCCATTGATTAAAAAAATGCAAGGCAAAAACCCAAATCATAAAATTATAGAAGCTAAACTCAAAGAGGATTTTAGAAAAAAAAGTAAAAAAGAGGAGTTTGTGGCTTGTAATTTAAGTTATGAAAATGGAGAATTTTTTGCAGATTTCAAGGGTAAAAAAAATGGAACAAGTGCGATACTCACAAATATGCTAGGCAATGTGGCAATTATGCAATTAGGTGAAAATGAGGGTAATAAAAAACGGGGTGAGGTAGTTACGATTTTATCATAAGTTTAAAATGTTTGGCAGAAGCCAAACTGGAATATAATTTAAGCCTCAAAATTCTTTATAGATTTGCAAGAGTTTGGGGATTTTCACCCCATAAATTTATATTATTACTATTTTTTTTCTAAACATCTAGCGGTGTGGAAATCTCGATGATAATCATCTGATTTAAAAACATCATCTACCAATGTCCAATTTAGTTTTTTGCTGATTGTGATAGATTGTGAAACTTTACGAAGCATTCGACTCTCGCAAATCACTTCACCACCACGATTAAACTCTGCTTTAACAACTGTCATTCTATCCATAGTCATAAAATAGTGACCCAAAATAGCAGCTGACACCACTGCAAAAACGATAGGTACACCGATTTTAAAAGAATTTTTAGACATAAACTCTCTCGTCGTCACAACCACCGCAACTACCATAATGAAAAGACCGATTATTAGATAACCGCCCTCTAACTCAATAAATTGCATCATCCTCTCTCCTTGTTTCTTAAAATCTTAATTAAAAATGCGAATTAGATTAGCATAATAATCTTTATAAAATGCTTTTATATTAGATAGATTTTAATTCTTTTAAAAATTCATTTGTAGTTCTTTGCCTACAATATCCTTTTATGTGGTTGAGTGAGTCTTCGTGGCGGTTTTTTGAATAGGTAGTACAGGTATCGCTGATGAGTGTTACGAAATATCCCAAATCACAAGCATCTCTCACGGTTGAACTGATACATTGGTCGCTTAATAATCCGCAGATAATTAAATATTTGACATTCAGATTTCCCAAAACATAATGAAGATTTGTAGAGATAAATGGACTTGATGAGGTTTTTTTAAAAATCATCTCATCTTTTTTTGGTTTAATCTCTTTAGCAATTTTTGCATTTTTAGAATTTTTGGGGATATTAAAACCACTAATTTTATAATCCAACCCCCTATCTCGTCCATCACTTGTCAAACTCTCAATGGTGGTATATAAAATCTCAATCCTGTTTTTTCGTGCTTTTTTCTGAATTTTCACCATATTTGGCAAAGCGATATTATGAAGTGTATCAAAAAAATATTGGTATTTTATTTTAGCGGTGAGGGGACTTAAACCCTTGTATTGCCCCCCATCTGGATAGACATTGTTATATTGTACATCTATAAAAAGTATCGCAGATTTCCCCAACTCTATGGGAATATCTCTGCTTAATTTCTCACCGTTTTTCAATATTTATCCACCATAATTTTCACCTCATCCTCCAAAGTGCTATCTTTCAAATTATCCCATTCAAACTTTCGCACCTCAAAAAATGACTTCGCCAAATCCTCACCAAACGAATCCAACAAAGTTTTATCATTTTTCAAATATTCCAATGCCTCACCCAAACTCTCAGGCAACCGCTCAATCCCCTTCGCTTCACGACCATCTTTTTTTACATAAGCAGGGTCAATCGTGGTCTCCTCATAGAGCTTCATCTTTTTATCCATTCCATCAATCCCACAAGCTATCAACGCCCCCAAAGCCAAATAGGGATTTGAAGAGCTATCACACACTTTAAGCTCAAATCGCTCCGCCTTGGTCTGCTCATTATTTTTAGAAACTCGAATCCCAGCCTCACGATTATAGTAACCCCACGACACAAAAGCCCCAGCCCAATAGTGGGGAATTATCCGTCGATAGGAGTTGACACTCGGAATCGTAACGGCACACAAAGCTTTGAGATGGTTCAAAATCCCCGCCACAAAATGTGCAGATTGCTCATTGATTCCATTTGAACTATTTTCATCGCCACTAATATTTTTGCCATCTTTCCAAAGTGAAAAATTAAGATGAGAGCCACTTCCACCACAATCCTCAAAAATTTTAGGCATAAACGAAGCTGACAAATTATGTTTTTGAGCCACACCCCGAACCGTCTCACGATAAGTGATTTGATTATCCGCACAAGTTAAAGCATCGCTATACCTAATATTAAACTCATATTGCCCCGCACCTGACTCACTATAATAACTCTCCACCTCCAAATTTTGTTTTTTAAATGCTTTCTCCAAATCAAGCAAAAAATCAGCATTTGAATTTGCCGATGAGGTCATAGCAAACAAACTATTATCACTTTTTGAGATAGCTCCATCTTCATCTCGCTTTAAAAGATAAAACTCATTTTCAAACACACTCTTAAGCTCAAGTCCCCTCACCGATAGTTTTTTTATCTGCTTTTTTAGGTATTCTCGGGGGCAATTAGACCACGGGGTTAAAGTTCCTAAATTTTTCATATCACCAATCATCGAAGCTTGACCCTTGGCAAAAGGTAAAATTTTTAGGGTTTTAATATCTGGTACAAGGGTTACCTCACCCACCGCACTAAGTCCTGTTTGGGGGACAACAGCATCATACATCACAGGCAAAGCCATCTGCCCTTTTGCAATTTTGATTCCATTATCCAAACTATTTTTGAAATAATTCAGATGCACAGATTTAGCTCGAATAATATTGGCATTGTCACACCAGATAATTCTCACAAACTTAATGTTATTTTTCTTAAGGTATTTAAAGGGTTGTTTCATAGTCTCTCTTTTATCTTTATTATACTATATTTTTCTGCTTTTATCTAAACCAATATCCATATATCTTCTCATCTTTGTAATTTCATTTAGATTTACATCTGAGATTATCATCTCTTTGGTATCATCTATGGTTTGGTCACCAAATGGGCTAATGATTCCGCTTGATTTTGCCATATCATCATTTGCACTATTACTTGCCATCACAAAACATTGGTTCATAACTGCAAGTCCTTGGGTTAGAGTTTCAAAATTTGCTTTTCGTGGTTTGCCCCACATTGAGGGGATTAAAGCAATATCCGCCCCCTTTATCTGTTGCCAAAAATCCAAAAATCGAAGTTCAAAGCAGATAAGCACCGCAATCTTCACACCATCGACCTCTATAATTTTTATCTCATTTTCGCTTGGGGACGAGAAATGTTTAGCCTCATCATTTAGCACAAAAAGTTTCATCTTTGATTGGGTATAGATAATTTCACCTTTATTAAAAAGATAAAAGGTATTATAAAAATTATTATTTTCTTTCCTTATCATTGTTAAAGCTATCATCTTCTGCAAACTCTTCTCTTTTAAAATTTCAATCGCCTTTAAGCCAATAGTGAGAGCTTTTGTCATATTATTATAACTATAACCACTCAATATTAGTTCGGGGGCTAAAATGAGAGAATTCTGGGGAGATTTATCAATTAAATCTATAAGTTTATTGAGATTAAACTCAAAATCATCAGTTGTTTTAAATTGCAATATTACAAGTTTCATAAGTCAAGCCTTTTACTAGTTTTTAATCACTTTTTAGTTAATATTATATCAAAAAAGTGCGGTATTATACAACAATGGAAAATGAACGAAAATATAGAGTAAATGTAGCAGCGGTGATTGTCTCTAGTCGCTATCCTTTAAAGTGTGAAATCTTTATTGGAAATCGGAAAGATACAAAAGATGCTTGGCAATTTCCACAGGGGGGAGTTGATGAGGGTGAGAGTCCACGAGATGGATTGTTTAGGGAGTTGAAAGAGGAGATTGGCACGGATAATGTGGAGATTTTGGCGGAGTATCCTGATTGGATTAGCTATGATTTTCCCAAAGCTCTGGTGACCAAAATGCACCCTTATGTGGGACAGACTCAAAAATATTTTTTAGTGAGATTGAAATCAAATGCAAAGATAAATGTCAAAACTCCAAAACCTGAATTTGATGAATATAAATTTGTATCATACAAAGGGGTTTTTAGAGATATTGTATTTTTTAAACGACCCCTTTATAAAAAAGTTTTGGAATATTTTAAGAAAGAAGGATATTTATAGTGTTGATTGTACAAAAATATGGTGGTACGAGTGTAGGAGATTTGGATAAAATCCAAAATGTAGCAGACAAAGTTTCAAAAACAAAAAATGCAAATAATAGTGTGGTTGTGGTGGTTTCTGCGATGAGTGGCGAGACAAATAAGCTAATCTCCTATGCACACCATTTTAGCAAAAATCCTCAAAAAAGAGAGTTTGATTTGTTGGTGAGTTCGGGTGAGAGGGTCACGGCTTCATTGTTGGCAATCGCTCTTGGGCAGATGGGACACAAAACCGTGGCTTTGACTGGGCGACAAGCTGGAATCTATACCGATGATGTGCATACGAGTGCTAGAATTAATAAAATTGATAGAACCAAAATCGAGTCTCATTTGAGTGAAAATAAGATTGTTATTGTTGCAGGTTTTCAGGGGATTACAAGCAGTGGCGATATTTCTACTTTGGGACGAGGTGGAAGTGACCTAACGGCGGTGGCGATTGCGGGGGCGATTGAGGCGAATTTGTGTGAAATATATACAGATGTGGATGGAATTTATACTACCGACCCTAGAATTGAGCCAAAAGCTAGAAAAATTGAAAAAATTTCGTATGAAGAGATGTTGGAGTTGGCTTCGCTTGGGGCAAAAGTGCTTCAAAATCGTTCGGTGGAACTTGCAAAAAAACTTAACATAAACTTAGTTACACGAAATAGCTTTAACAATAATGAAGGCACATTAATTACAAAAGAGGATAATATTATGGAAAAACCCCTAGTTAGTGGGATAGCACTGGATAAAGACCAAGCTAGAGTTACACTCAGAGGTGTCAAGGATGAACCAGGAATTGCGGCGAAAATTTTTACAACTTTGTCCGATAAAAATATCAATGTTGATATGATAATCCAAAATATAGGACACGATGGGACGACAAATTTAGGTTTTACAGTTGTGCAAAAAGATATATCAAAAACCAAAAAGATAATCAAAAAGTTGCATCCAAGTGAGGTGATGGAGTTTGATGATAAAATCGTCAAAGTTTCCGTAGTGGGTGTAGGAATGAAATCTCATAGTGGTGTGGCGAGTCAAGCTTTTTCTGCACTTTCAAACAAAAAAATCAATATTCAAATGATAAGTACGAGTGAGATAAAAATATCGATGGTGATTTCGCAAAAATGGGGTGAAAAGGCGGTTAAGGCTCTTCATAAAGCATATAAACTAGATAAATAATGCAGGAGTTTTCGCAATGGACATTGGAAACTATTCGAGATGATAGTTCGCAGATGAGTTGGATGGAGGAGAAAAGATTTGACTGGACTCCGCTCATCAGCTCCTTTATAAACTGTCTTTTAAATGGTACGACTTTTATTATTATCACCGATAAGGAGCGAGAATGGTTTGGAAAATATCTCATAGAGATGATAAATCGCCCCAGCAAAAATCGACCTCTTCTGCCCTTTTATTCATTTAAATCTGTTTTTAGTAGCAGTATGGAAACTTTGAGAACCAAAGATGGATTGGCAATTTTGGAGGATTTACTCTCTCTCTCATTTGGAAATGGCTATCGATATTTCTACATTGGGAGTGGTAGTCACTTTAAGGCATCTCTGGCTAAAAACAAAGATAATTCGCTGATGTGGATTATGGATGAGCAGTTGCCAAATAGTTTTTATCTCAATTCGCAAGATGAACTCTTAGATATTAAATTGATTCAATTAGCTCGACTTCTCGATAAAAGTATAGATTCTGCTCTTTTTGGAAAAGTGAAATTGTGATAGATTTAGGTATAAAAAATGCTGGGTAAAATTTATATAACAAAAAATAGTGCTAAGATGATTGAACATTTTGCCCAAAGCCCCCAAACCGATAAAATATTTAGTAGAGATGAGTTTAAGGTAGATGATGTAAAAGGAGTGATTAAAGAGGCTTATATGGCCGAAAATTTTCAAAAAAAAATTATTTTGGAAGCTAAGAATTTTAATATTTATGCCCAAAATGCACTTTTAAAAATTTTGGAAGAGCCACCTAAAAATATCTATTTTATAATTATCGCTCCCTCTAAATCTATCTTTTTGCCCACAATTTTATCTAGGCTCATAGTTGAGGTGATAAAAGAGAAAAAAGAGAAAACCCAGATAGAGCTTGATTTTACAAATCTCAAAATGGAAGATATTTTTAATTTTATCAAAAAACATAAATTTAAATCAAGAAATGAGTTAAATGAATTGATTTTTGCGATTTTGAGACAATCTGTGGAGAGTGGAATAGATTTAAATACAAAAGAGTTAGAAAATTTTGAAAAAAGTGTAGTTTTGAGTTCTTTAAATTCAAAAGGTTATACAATATTAACAAATCTATTATTGATAATTTACAATAAAAATAGAAAATAATATAGTCGGTGCAGGGGACTAAAATATAATAAAAAGGAAAAAATTTGTATAAAATATCTCAAAGAAGATATTTAGGTAATAAAAATAGTATTTTACCTTTTATTAATGATATAATTAAAAATGAAATTGGTCACTTTAATTCATTTTGTGATATTTTTGCTGGAACTGGGGTGGTTGGAAGTTATTTTAATAACAAAAATAATAAAATTATTTTAAATGATTTACTTAATCATAATTTTGTGTCATTAAATGCTTTTTTAAATGCTGATGATTTTAACAAACCTAAAATTATAAAAATAATTAATGATTACAATAGTTTAAATACAGAGAAGGATAATTATTTTTCCATTAATTTTGGAGATAGATATTTTTCATTGGATATTTCTAAAAAAATTGGTTTTATTCGGGAAAATATAAAACAACTGTTTCTCAAAGATGAAATTAATAGGAAAGAGAAAGATATTTTAATAACATCTTTAAATTATTCTATTGATAGAATAGCAAATACCGTAGGACATTATGATGCTTATATTAAAAAAGAGATAAAAGAGCAAAAGTTTAAGATGAAAATGTTGGATTTTGATTTTAAGTTAAATAAAAATAATAAAATTTATAATAAAGATGCAAATTTAGTGATTAGAGATATTGAATGTGATATTTTATATCTTGACCCACCGTATAATTCAAGACAATATAGTGA
>JAOZPA010000191.1 GCA_029932985.1 Campylobacterales bacterium | reverse complement strand
TTTTGAATAAAGTTGCAGTGAGTCGTAAATTTGTGGAGCTTGGATATAATGACCCGAATTGGGCAAAAAGCATACTCACTGAGATTACGAAAGATGTTTTTAGTGTCGCTGTGATAGAGGAGGCTTTGGAGAAGTGTCCAAAGGAATCAACATTTACCAAACAGGCGACTTTGAAGGGAATCATCGAATATCCTGCACCAGATGGCAATGATGGCATTAGCAATAAAAGAGGGCAATTGTGGTTAAATGCACGAAATACAAATGCGATGATTGAGTTAAAAAGTGTGTTTAATTGCCAAATTTCACCTAATAAATTGAAAGCTAATGAGATTGCATTAATGGATAGGATTAACCGAAATTTAGGAATTAATTATAGTTATGAGATAAAAAATGTGCCATCGGGGGCTTATGACCTAATTTATGTTGATAATCGTGGAAATGGTAAAAAAATTGATAGCATAGTTTTAAACCCAGATGAAACGAAAATTCAAGATATTAGAGAGGTTACAAAAACTGGAGCGGTGGAGCTAAAGATTCAATCTTTTGATGGTGAGGTTTTAGGTAATGCAACCGTGATTTTAAATGAACTGAATAAAAAATTTACCAGCGATTCAAGTGGATTTTTTGAGATAGATAATTTGCCAGAGGGAACTTATTCGGTTACAATTAGTAAAGAGGGTTATGTTTCTCAATATAAAACTGTTGTGATTAAAATTGACCAAACCACCGATATGCAAATAGTTCAGTTGAATGATAAAAAGGGTAGAATTGCGGGAAAAGTGACTGTTGAGGGGATTACAGATTTTGCAAATCTGATAATTTATGCAAAGGCTAGTGATGGTTTTGTGCATACTACGATTACAAATAGAGAGGGGAATTATGAGTTTGAAGCTTTGCCAGTTGGTGAGAATTATACTATTGTAGCTTATAGTCATGATTTTGAAGTTGGACAAATGCCAAATATAACTGTTACAGACGGCGGTTATACAACAGTAGCTGAAATAAAAATCAAACAAAAAAGCTCTTTAAATGTTGGCTCAATTTCGGGATATGTTATATTTGAAACAGACAAAACAGATTTTGCAAATATGCCTATCTCAATCGAAAATAGCGACAAAGAAGCCTTTACCGCACGAGATGGAGCATTTGTTTTAAATAATATTTCCGCAGGAATTCATATTCTAAATTTCGGTGATTCTACCACACAAACCAAAACTATAACTGTAAATGTAATCGCAGGAGCAAATAGTTATGTGGATAAAGTGGAGCTAGAATCAACAACAGGTGAAGTAAAAGTAAAAGTTATTGATAAAAATAATAATCCAATAGAAAATGTAAATATCACCGTGGAGGGAATAAGTGCTTCATTTTCTACTGACAGCAACGGTATTACGACTTTAACCAAAATTCCAACAGGAAAGCAAACGATTATTATCAGCAAAGATGGTTATGCAAATATCATTAAATATATAGAGATAACATCCTCTCTATTAGATATTTTGAATGAACCAATAGTTTTAGAGAATACTCAATGTGAAATTGGTGAAAATTTAATAGATGGTAAATGTGTTTTAAATGAAGCACCCGTTGCAGATGCAGGAATAGATAAAGTTGTCAATTTAGATGAAAGTATCAATATTATAGGTACAGGAACAGATAGTGATGGAACAATTGTTAAATATGAATGGAAGAAAGGTTTTATCATTTTGGCTACCACTGCTTCATTTAATTATACTCCTTCTGAAATGGGTGAAGATATTTTAACTTTAACTGTAACCGATAATAGTGGTGTTAGTTCTACTGATGAGATGATAGTTACAGTCAATGCTTCTACTAATCGTGCATTTATCTCAAAGTGGAAAACAGATAATGAAGGTGAATCAGAAAATAACCAAATCACAATTCCTACAAATAGTGCATACACCTATGATTATAGTATAGATTGGGGAGATGGTACAACTGATATAGGAGTTACAGGAAATATTACTCACACTTATACTTCAACAGGAATTTATGAAATCAAAATATCTGGCGATTTTTCTCATCTTTATTTTGAAACATCAGATAAAGATAATAAAAAATTATTGTCAATTGAACAGTGGGGAGATATTAGTTGGAAATCAATGAATTCTATGTTTCATGGATGTAGAAATATAGTAATGAATTCTATTGATGCTCCAAATTTATCTAATGTTAGCAATATGAGTAAAATGTTTAAGGATACAGACTCATTTAATCAACCTCTAAATACTTGGGATGTATCTAATATTACTGATATGAGTGAAATGTTTAGTGGTGCATTATCATTTAACCAAATAATCAGAGATTGGGATGTATCTAATGTTACTAATATGAGTAAAATGTTTAATTCTGCTGATTTGTTTAATCAGTATCTTAATTGGAATGTATCTAATGTTACTGATATGAGTATGATGTTTAGATTTGCAACATCATTTAATGGAAGTATAAGTGGTTGGGATGTATCTAATGTTATTGACATGAATTTAATGTTTTACAATGCAGAATCATTTAATCAAAATATAAATAGTTGGGATGTATCTAATGTTACTAACATGAAAGGGATGTTTGATACTGCAAAATCATTTCGTCAAACTTTATATAATTGGAATGTATCTAATGTTACTAACATGCACGGAATGTTTGGTGGAGCAAAATTATTTAATTCTGACATAAGTAATTGGAATATATCTAATGTTACTGACATGAGTATGATGTTTTTTGCTGCAACTTCATTTAATCAACCTATTGAAAAATGGAATGTATCCAATATTACTGATATGAGAATGATGTTTTTTGCTGCAACTTCATTTAATCAGCTTTTAGACAATTGGGATGTATCTAATGTTACTAATATGGAAGCAATGTTTAAAGGGGCTAGTTCATTCTCAAATCAAGATTTAAGTGGTTGGAATGTCGATAAAGTAACTGACCATAGAGATTTTAGCAGAGATTGGGGAAGTGGAAATACCGAACCAAATTGGAAATAATCAAAAACCCATAGGGTGCAATTTTATTGCACCAATTTTGGTTTAATTTACCAAACAACATCTTTTATTTTTAAAGTGAATTTGGGGTCAGAAAGTGAATTTGGGGTCAGGATATTTTATGTAACTTTTCTTAATTATAGCTTGGGAAAAATCTAAAAATACTGATTCCCTAAATAAATTTCGGGTTTCAAAAAATAATTTATCGGTGAGGGAATTTAAACCTTTAACTTCTCAATTTTCTCTTTCTCATTGCCTCATCATTTTTTCCAGTCCATTTTCCAGAAAGTTCATCGCTTGTGG
>JAOZPA010000067.1 GCA_029932985.1 Campylobacterales bacterium | reverse complement strand
ACCAAAAAATAAAACTCCACCCTAATCAAAGATTAATTTTTGGCGACTACTGAATGGAATAACAGAGATAAAATAAATTATAGATATAGCTTCTGGAAAACAACTTTACGAATAATAATCTCACCAATACTAGGATTTTTTGTTGGTGGAATTTTTTCAAAAATTATTCAAATATATACAGATAAAAAAATTATTTTAGCCTCATTTGAAGCAATTGCTCTAATATCATTAGGAACAATTATTGTTTGGTTGATTCTATCAACTTTTGGAGTATTGAAATCTACTAGAAATTATCAAGATTAATATTTTTACTCTAATTTTTAGCAATTATCAAATCTAAGAAAAAGCAATAAGTAAAAAGGGTAATGAGGGGAAAGGCAATAATTGATTGCCTTTCCATTTATTAATCTATTCTAATCGACAGGGAGGAATAGTTGATAATTATTTTTTAAGGTAAAGTATAATTTATCTACATCATTTGAAAAAAAAGCGGTGAAATTTGACTTCACCACTTTTTTACTAAAAGGGATGCAATGCAAGAAATTATTTTGCTGTTTCATTTTCCGTAGGGGGTTTGAATCCACATCACTTAAAGTCACTTTATTTCCAAAAATCTCCGAAAGTGAATTAAAATGCTCTCGAATATACTCTTTTTGCCCCTTATCCTCATCTAATTGATAATTCTTAATATTAATATGAAGTCCTAATTGATTTGATATATCAAAAACCGCCGATGAAATTTTTTCAATCATATAGGAGTTAGAGTTTAAAATTAGACTCTCCTCAATCAAATTATACCCGTGATTTCCAATCTTTAAAACCGCTTTATTTTGACTATGAAGAAATTTTTTATGCTTTTGAAAAAAACGTCTATCCACCATAATCAACCCTATGCTAAACTCCTCCAAATCATCATTCATAATCTGTTCAATCTTCTTTGGAAAATACTCAATATGCAGATAGAGATATTTTTTATCATAAGATTTCAATCTATTTATGGTTGCTGAATTAGAAGCATTTATCACTTTGATAATTATTTTTTGACTATTTAGATTTACCTGAAAAAGTATCGCATTATCTATCATAATCGCAATATCTTCCTCATTTTTTTTATAAGCATCAATAATACAGTAGATATTTTGCCCAAATGGTTGTGGAAATTGCCCAAACTCTTTTTTGATACTTCGAGCCACCCCTCGCAAAACTGTAGGATTCCCAATAATTATCAATCTATCATTTGGTTCAATCGTGATTTTATAGTTTGGCAAAAGCAGTTTATCATTTCTATAAATAGCGGCAATTCGCCAATTTGCCCGTTCGATACTATGAATATGTCTGTAAAGATAGGAACTCCCAAACGGCACACGAATCTCCATAATCTCACCCCTACTTTGACCAATATTTTGAGCGGTGAGTGGCACATCTGGCAAAATTTGATAAAGCCGTTGAATAAGAATATCACCTGAAGTAATTTTGTGCAGATACTTATCTGAAATATCCAATCCCCACTTATCCATAACCGCAATCAGTTGTTCAACTTTAATTTTTCTGATATTATCAAGTGTCGCAATTGTATTTAGGCGATTTGAAAGTACAATAACAACTAGTTGAAAATCATATTTTTGCAAAACTTTCAAAATCTTTTGATAACTCGTTGAGTCAAAATTGTAATAGGTAATATTTTTTAATTTTTTAGTCAAAGTCGTTTTTTTTAAAAAAACAACATAATATTTATGCTTTACAGAATAACTTTGTGTAATTTTGTCCAAATATTTTTTACCCAAATTCCCATCAGCAATTATCAAAATATTTTTCATCCTCTCCCTTTATGAAAATAATTCAATGATTATAACAAATAGAGTTTAAAATTACTCTTTTTATAAAAGATTTTTAAATTTTTTATGATAAAATCTAAAGAAAAAGGAAGATTAAATTATGATAATAGATACTCATTGTCATTTGGACGATAATAGATATGATAAAAATTTGGATGAGGTGATAGAGAGGGCAAAAAATGGAGGAGTTGGTGGGTTTTTAGTCTCCGCAGCGGACAAAAATGATTTGCAAAAAGCTAGGGATATTTGCTATAAATATGAAAATTGCTATTTTGCAGTTGGGGTACATCCATATCATTGTGAAGATTATGATGAAGAGTTTTTTGAAAAATTTATAATTGATAAAAAATGTATAGCGGTTGGTGAATGTGGTTTGGATTATTATCGGTTGCCAAATAATGAACCACAAAAGTCAGATGAGAAAAAGTTGCAAAAAGAGGTTTTTGAAAAGCATTTAAAGTTAGCGGTAAAATATCAATTGCCTGTGATTATTCATATTCGAGATGCGAGTGCGGATTCGTTGGAGATACTTTTGAAATATGCTCCTGAGTTGGTGGGTGGGGTGCTTCATTGTTATAATGCGAGTGAGATTTTATTGGAGTTGGCAAAGTATAATTTTTATTTTGGAGTTGGTGGAGTGGTGACTTTTAAAAATGCCAAAAAATTGGTGGAGGTTTTGCCGAAAATTCCGCTTGATAAGCTTTTGCTAGAGACCGATTCGCCATATTTGACCCCTCATCCATATCGAGGAAAAACAAATGAACCACTTTATACAAAGTATGTGCTACAAAAAATGGTGGAAATTTTGGATATTGATGAAAGTGAGTTAGAAAAAAATATTTTTGACAATACAAAAAGGCTATTTAAGCAATTTTAAGCTAAAATTACTTCATAGAGGAGTTGGATAATGTTTAAGAAAATGCTTTTGTTTTTTTTGTTTGCAAACCAGCTTTTGAGTGAGCCGATTTTTGTGGATGAGAACTATAATCAAGATTTGAAAATTTTGCGGAGTTTGGATATAGAGGATTCTTTTATCCTTGATGAGATGTCGATAAAGCTCAAAAATAGAATTGATAATAAATCTAGGTATTTTTTTAAGTCCCTGAAAAATGGTGGTGTATTTGTGCCGATTTTGCGAAAAATGTTAGAAGATGAGGGGATTCCTGAAGTTTTTTTGTATATGGCGATGGCGGAATCAAATTTTTCACTTCGAGCAGTTTCAACGGCAAAAGCTGATGGTTTGTGGCAATTTATGTCCTACACCGCTAAGAGATTTGGGCTAAAAATTAACTCATTTGTGGATGAGAGACGAGACCCGATTTTATCTACACAGGCTGCTATAAAATATTTGCAATATCTGCATAATATGTTTGGAAAGTGGTATCTCGTGGCGATGGCATATAATTGCGGTGAGGGACGAGTGAAGAGGGCGATTAAAAAAGCTGGTGGAGATGAGCTGAGTTTGCTAGTGGATGAGAGGGGTAAATATATTCCTAAAGAGACTAGGGTTTATATTCGACGAATTATTTCACTTGCACAGATGGCTGGAAATCACAATTTTTTAGCTCAAAATGATATGGTATTTTTGCTCAATCGTGGCACAACTAAGACTCTCAAAAAAGTTTATCTTTGGGGTAATACTAGCCTTGAAGATATGGCGGTGAGTTTGGGGAGTGATGCTAAAGAGTTGCATATTTTTAATCGTCATATTAAATCGCTAAAGAAAAAACCACACAAGGGGCGGTATCACGTTTATGTACCTTATCAAAATTTTGAGAGGGTTGAGTATAATTTCAATCAATCAAAACTTGATAAAAATTTCATAATTCATACAGTTTCTACGGGTGATACGGTTGAGGATATTATGAGAAAATATGGTGTGAGTTATGAGCAGATTCAAAAGATGAATGATTTGCAAAATAGATTTTTGTCGATAAGTCAAAAGTTGATAATTCCAATTGAGCAAAGTAAACCAGAGACACAAGAGCCAAAAAAACAAAATCCAACTCTACGAGAGTTTATTAAAAACAAAAACAGTTTATAAAAAAAGGAGAAAAATTTATGAGAATTGATTTAAAAAATATTGTGGTAGCTTCATTAGCTTCATTTTTATTGGTGGGATGTACGGTGAAAAATCAACCGCAAGTGGCAACAGAACCAAAAGTTCCTGCTGGTACTATTGATGTAGTAGATAAGCCAAATTATCAAGCGGACAAACCTCAGTTTGGTCAAAAAGAGCGAGGTTATGCTAGTTGGTATGGCAAAGAGTTACACGGTGAGAGGGTGGCGAGTGGTGAAACTTTTGATATGTATGCTCTAACGGCTGCTCATCGGACGATACCTTTTAACTCCTTGGTCAAAGTTACAAATCTCAAAAATGGCAAAAGTGCGGTGGTGCGAATTAACGATAGAGGTCCATACAATCAGGGTCGAATTATTGATTTGAGTTACAAAGCAGCTTTGGATTTAGGCATTACAAATACAGGAAGTGCAGAGGTTCAGCTAGAGGTGATGGGTAAATCTCAGCAAAGCTACACCACTTCAAATACCACCGTGACTGTTAGTGAGCCATCAATAACCACAACTTCCAGAAAAGATATAATCATCAAAGAGGAGATGATTGGTGAAGATGGAGTTTTGGATGATGGCACTATAAATAATATAGGAGAGATTGAAAGTACCTTTGTGAAACCCAAACGAAAACCAAAAAGAACAATCTATAAAGGTCCAAAAAAATCAAAAACTAACTACTCTTCCAAAAAAAGAGGTTCAGTTATGGTTCAGATAGGTTCATTTACAAATCGTGAAAGTGCGGTTGGTGTTCAAAAAAGAGCTCAAAATTCAAATCCATCTTATCAAGTCATAATAGTAAAAAGATTTATCAATGGTCGAACTTACCACAAAGTAGCGATTAAAGGTTTTGCAAATAGAGGGGCTGCTAAAAGATTTATCAGCAATGGCAGATACAACGGGGCTTACATAATAAGATAATGACAAAATTAAAAAGAGTCACAAAAGAGACCCAAATAAAACTTTCCATAGAGGTTTATGGTGAGGGTAAAAGTAAAATTCAAACGGGCATCGGATTTTTTGACCATATACTGGAGGGATTTTCCAAACATTCGTTAGTGGATTTGAATCTTAATTGTAAAGGCGATACTCACGTCGATTTTCACCATAGTGTGGAGGATGTGGGGATTGTGCTAGGTGATGCTTTACACAAAGAGATTTTTCCAGTTTCGGGGGTTGAGAGATTTTCAAATGCGATTGTGGTGATGGATGAGAGTGCGGTGGAGTGTGTCATAGATTTGAGCAATCGACCCTACTTGCACTATGATATTCCACTTGAGGGCAAGATTGGGGAGTTTGATTGTGAGCTTGTGGAGGAGTTTTTTAGAGCGGTGACACTAAATTCCAAAATCACAATGCACTTAGTTTTGCTACGAGGTAAAAACAAACACCATATCGCCGAGGCTACTTTTAAAGCATTTGCCGTTGCCCTAAGACGAGCTATCACCAAAAATAGTAGGGTCAAAATCCCCAGTACCAAAGGTGTTTTGTGAAAATCAAACTTCTTGTTTTAGATGTTGATGGATGTATGAGTGATGGCAAAATCACTTATACATCTAGTGGCGATGAGATAAAATCGTTTAATGTCAAAGATGGTTTAGCGATTGCTTCGTGGATTAGGCTCGGGGGCAAAGTGGCGATTATCACGGGTCGAAAATCTACCATTGTCGAGAGAAGGGCAAATGAGCTGAATATCAACTATATCTACCAAAATATCAAAGATAAAAAAAGTAAATTAGATGAGATTTTGAAGATTGAAAATTTACAATTAGCTCAAGTTGCCTCAATTGGTGATGATTTAAATGATTATGCGATGCTTAAAAATTCTGGCTGGTCATTTAGTCCCCAAAACGGAGTAGATGATATTACAAATATGGTCGATACTGTGCTAGATAAATCTGGCGGTGAGGGGGCTGTGAGACAGATGATTGAGATGATAATTAGGAAAAATGGTAACTATGAGGAGTTTTTGAAGCTTTGGTATTAAAATATTTTCTTTTTCTATTTTTTATTGTGGTAATATCAATTGTGGCGATAATTAATGATAATATTGATTTTAATGATTTTAATTTGAAATTTACTAAATTTGCAACTTTGCATTTTGAGGATGTTCATAGTATTTCGGTGGATAAGGATGGTGTGAATCGCTTGGTTGAGGCAAAATCTATTATTCGATATGATAATGTTGATGAAATTTCAAATTTAAAAGTTAAAATTATTCGAGATGAGAGAGTTAGATATTTGAAAGCGGATATGGCTCATTTTTATAAAACTAAGTCAAAAGTTGGTGATAAAGTGGTGGAGAGAGAGATTTTTTTTGAGGGTAATATAGTTTATTCGATTGATAAAAATTTTGTATTAAAAAGTGACAAGATGAATTATGATTTCAAAAAAGATAAGCTGTTTTGTCACTCATTTTTTACTTTGGAGCAAGATGAAAATGTGATTAGAGGAGATAGTTTTGAGTATGAGATTGGTAAAAAAATCAATCGAGCTCAAAATATAAAGAGTGAAATTTATTTAGAGGAGTGAATATGAAGAAAATGTTGGTTTTTGTGATTTTGGTGAGTAGTCTATTTTCGATGAATGAGTTTGAGCTTTTGACAAATAAAATATATACATCAAAGTATAATTCGCTGACTAATGCGGACACCGATATTGCGAAGATTTTATATGGATTGACTTTGCAAGAGGCGGTGGATAGGGGATTTATTACCCAAAAGATGTCGAGTTTGGCTTTGCCCATAGGGATTATGGATATTCAAAGTGGTTATCTAAAGGTGGATTATCTTCGTGGTATGGAGGATATGTGGAATCACAAAAAAGGGATTAATCGAAAAAAATATTTGGGAAAATTACGAGATAGATTTGTCAAAAAAGTTTCACTTGGCACTCACAAAAGTTCACTAAGGCGTTATCGAAATGAGGAGATAACATATAGTACGGATTTGATTAAGAGGCTTTTGTATAAAAAAGGTTCGACTTACAGCCCCCAAAAGCAAAAATTTATGCAGATAATTGTGGATGATTTGACTCAAAATGTATTGCTTGGCTACAATATTCAAGAATTATTACCCCCAGCCTATAAAAATATTCAGATAAATCCAGTTTTTAAAGCTTATTATCTGGATAGACTTTTAAAAGAGGGTGGAAAAGGATTTATTGAGGGATTTCCAGCCCGATATGATTCGTTGGCTAGTTTTGGACCTTTTCAGATGACAAATATTGCGATGGTAGAAGTTGTAAAGCTAAATAAATATTTAAATAAAGTTGATAAACTTCCAAATAATGTGATAAAATTCAAAAATCTTCAGCACCATACAGATGCTTCTGCGGTTTTTGCCTATTATAATTGGGAACTTATGGCAAATACGATGAAAACTTTTGGAGTGATTGAAAAATTTAATTATACTTTTCCTCTTCTTAGCCGAAAAAATCGACAAATCTTTGTGGCAGGAATCACCGCTTGTATGCACCATCTTCCCACCGCTAGTAGAAATCTAACGGCAAAATATATAAAAAATAGTGGTTCGTTGGATAATCTTCATTATATGGTTCGACGAAAAGGTTTTGAGGAAAAATTTCAACTTCAAAAATATTATGATAGTGCGGCGGAGTCTTATCTGCTTTTGAAAGTTTTTCATATTTTAGAGGAGGATTATTCGGTAGAAGCCAAAAATAATATAAAAGTGAAAGAGGTAAATGTAATTAAAAATTTTCCAACGGAGAAAGAGAATTTAATTATAGAAAATAAATTTACAATAGAGTCGAAATAGATGCAGATTTTTAACTATTTTTTAGGATTAGTTTTAGTTGGGGTGATAGGTTTTGTGATGTTTGAAAAAGTTTTGGTGATAAAATTGGTGGGAGATTCCCAAAACTCTAAACCAAATCAAATTACAACTCTATATGATACAGCACCTAAACCTATTTCAAAAGCAATCAAAGAACCGATTAAAAAAACTGTTAAGAAAAAATTTAAAGTTGTGATAGTTTCAGGTCATGTCGCCGATAGGAGAAAAGCTTCTAAACAGGATGGCAGAGGGGCAAAATCTGCTGGGGGGGTTTATGAATACAGATTCAATGACAATATTTCATCGTGGTTTAAGCAAAAAAAATATCAACTAGAGAATGTGGAATATCAGGTTATTTTAGCTACTCAAAATGTCAGCCTCAAGGAGCGAGTTAATTTTACAAACAAAATTTTAAAACCAGATTTGTATATTGAGATTCATCACGATTCAGCACTTTTAAGAGATATAAAAAGAGCGAAGAGAGAGGGGGCTGATGGCAAAATGTGGAGATTAATTAGTGGTTTTTCTATGCACGTTTCATCTCAAAATAGATTCTATAAAGAAAATTTGAAATTTGCTAAAATTTTGTCAAATCAATTTTTAAATAAAAATTTTAAACCAAATCTATATCATAGTACCACAAATCGCTTTCCATTAATCGATAAAAAAAGAGGTATCTACAATCGAATCAAACCCTATGGACTTTATATTTTGTATCATCTCAAAAATCCTACAGTTTTGCTTGAGTGTGCCACAATCATAAACTCCAAAGATGAAAAAATGGTTAATAGCCCCCAAAATCAAATCAAAATGGTAAATGCAATTAATAATGCAATAAAAATCTATATTAAAACTAAAAAATAGTATAATCAAATAGTTTTAAATTTAAACATAAAAGGTAGAAAATGAAAAAAATCAGTATAGTTCTTGCGACTTTAATCGCTCCTGTCATACTTATGGCAGATATGGATAGATGTGTTTCGTGTCACGGTGTGGATTTCGAGAAAAAAGCACTTGGAGTTAGTAAGATAGTCAAGGGGATGAGTGAAGCTGAGATAAAAGCATCGCTAGATGGCTACAAAAAAGGTATTGGTGGGGCGATGAAAGATTTGATGATTGCGGAAGTGAATTTAGGGGTCGATACCGATGCGATGGCGGCAGATGTTTATACTGAAACCTTAATTGCTGGATTTGATGAGCCAAATGATGAATTTATTTTTCAAAAGAGACTTAGTGTAAAAACTTTACATAAATTAAAAATGAATATTAAAAAATCTGACCCTAAAAAAGATATGGGAAAAATAGCTTCTCAAATTAAATCAATGGCATTTACAATGTATATTTATGATGATTTACTCAAAGAAAAAATTGATTTCAAAAAGATGAAACCAAGTGTTGAGAAATTAAATATAAAAACTATTTTGCAAAGAGTAGAAAAAGTAAAAACTTGTGTTGACCACTCATTTGCTGAAAAAGAGATTGTAAAATGTAGAGTTGATTTTGTGAATCTTGCAGGAGAGTTAACTCAAAATAAAGCTAAATCAATAAGAGCTAAACAAAAAATAAATAAGTTACCAATCTACACAGGCGAAGGTGCAGTAGATATAAGTAAATATCTAAAATAGTTAATAACTCCTCATAGGTTGTGGTATTTTACCACACCTCCTAATTTTTTCCTTATAGGTTTTGTTTGGCAACGCACCCCCTCACCGATGGTTTATTTTTCCTGTTTTTCTTTTCGGACCATCTCTATTATTTCATTTTTGACAAATTGCAAATTTATATAAATCCCTTTTAATTCATCAATTTTCATACTATTAAAAGTTTTGCTTATAAAATATTGGTATTTATCAACTCCTAATTTTTCTAAAATCACAAAATTCCAATTTTCACCAGTGATAAAAGCTCCCCTCATAGTTGTAGTTTTATTTAATTCCACCGCTGAAATCATCTCTGCCAAAAGTTGCGGTTCGGGGTCTGTGGGTTTTTTACTTTTTTTGAACTCTTGAATAAAAAAATAGGGTTTTTTGGCTCTTTTCATCCCTTTTGAAACAATAAAATCAGCTTCACCATTAAATATAAATTTATCAGTTTTGTAATTTAAAGGTTCATTATAAAAACTTCTAATTTTATCTTTTAGCATAAAAAAATCAACTTTAGTAATCAATGGTACAATAAAATTTACTTTCAAATCCTCCTCGTGATAATCAAAAATCAATAGCTCATTTCGTTCTATTAAATCACTCAAAAACTTTATACTATTTTCATCAAATTGATATTCAAAATTAAACCAATCTTCAAAAATAACTCTCTCATAATTTTTCTCAATATCTACTAATTCATCTAAAATTGTATCAGTAATTCTACTAAAACTATAAGTTTTAATTTCAGAAATAGTTTCTGTTTTAATTCCTTTTAAAGCTAAATTCTCTCTTTCCAACTCCTGATTCTTTTTTAACAACTCTTCATTTGTCATTTGTCCCTCCTACTTTTATAATTTTGCTTTTAGTCCCTCACGGAAATCTGTTTTTCTTGTCGTACCATTTCGATTATTTCATCTTTTACAAATTGCAGATTTCTATAAATCCCTTTTAATTCATCTATTTTAGTGCTATTAAAAGATTCAGATATAAAATATTGATACTTATCTTTCCCTAATTTTTCTAAAATTACAAATTTCCAGTTTTCACCAGTGATAAAAGCTCCTCGAATACTTTTGGTTTTATTCAGCTCTACCGCCGAAATCATCTCTGCCAAAAGTTGAGGTCGGGGATTTGAAAACTCCTCTGCTCTTTTAAACTCTTGAATAAAAAAATAGGGCTTTTCACAATCAACTAAACCTTTTGCAACCACAAAATCAACATTTCCATTAAAAATAAATTTATCCGTTTCATAATTCAAAGCCGTTTCATAAAATCCCCTCATCTCATCTTGATATGACAAAAATTGAACTTTATTTAAAATTGGAGCAATAAAATACATCTTTAATTCATCCTCATTATAAGTGGAAATTAATTTTCTATTTTGCTTTAGTAATTTTTTAAAAAAATCCTCAACCTCTTCACTCACAATAATATCATTTTTTAACCACTCATCAAAAATAGATTCATCTAAATTTTTTTTGATATTAACTAATTTTTTTAACTCCTTGTCTCGAATTTTACTAAAACTATAAGTTTTAACTTCAGAAATAGTTTCTGTTTTAATTCCTCTTAAAGCTAAATTCTCTCTTTCTAACTCCTGATTCTTTTTTAACAACTCTTCATTTGTCATTTTTAACTCCTAATTTTATAATTTTGATTTAAGTCCCCAAACGGAAATCTATTTTTCTTGTCGTACCATCTCGATAATTTCATTTTTGACAAATTTTAGATTTCTATAAATCCCTTTTAATTCATCTATTTTAGTGCTATTAAATTTTTGAGATACAAAATATTGATATTTACCTACTTCTAGTTTCTCTAAAATCACAAAATACCAATCAGCTCCAATGATAAAAGCCCCTTTCATAATTTTTGTTTTATTTAACTCTATCGCCGAAATCATCTCTGCCAAAAGTTGCGGTCGGGGATTTGTGGGCTTTATCCCTTTTTTAAACTCTTGAATAAAAAAATATGGTTTTTTTGCTCGTTGAATTCCAGATGAAATCATAAAATCACTCTCACCACTAAAAATAAATTTATCGGTTTTGTAGGTCAAAGGAGCATCATAAAAACCTCTAATCTCCTCCTCCATCATCAAAAAATTAACTTTATTAATCAATGGAATAATAAAATATGCTTTCAAATCCTCCTCATAATAATCAAGAATAAGCTGTGCATTTTTATCAAGTAACTTCTGCAAAAAACTTTCCACATCTTTATCTATATTATAATCAAAATTAAACCATTTCTCAAAAATAGTCTGCTTATAAATCCGTTTAATATCTACTAATTCCTCTAATTCTGTCTCTTTGATTTGACTAAAATAATATGTTTTAACTTCCTCTTTTTTTTCCTCTTTTATTCCATTTAAAAGCAATAATTTTCTTAATTCTTCATTTTCTTTTAATAATTCTTTATTTGTCATAATTTCCTCCTAATTATTTTTTGGTTTGTGGGAATCTCGAATTTATTCGAGGCTTAAGCAAAATGTTATGCAAATAACAAGCTTTAATTTTATTTGAAGTGTAACCTAAACCCCAAACAAGTTTGGGGTTTAGGTTCGTGATTATTTCCAATTTGGTTCGGTATTTCCACTTCCCCAGCCTGTACTAAACTCTGTATGGTCAGTTACTTTATCAACATTCCAACCACTTAAATCATTATCTGAAAAGGCTCTTGCTCCACGAAACATACCTCTCAAAATATCCAGACTCTAAAGTTTTCAAACCTCCTGTTTCTTTGGCTCAAATGTCTCCATTACATTTCCATTTCGTTGCAAAACTATCACACCTTTTTCCAATGCTTCCTGTTTAATTTTATCATCAATATAAAAACTTGCAAGAGCCAAATGGTGATTATAATTTTTATATTCAGGAAAAAGAATATTAAATTTCGGATATTGTTTATTTAAAAATTTATCCAAATCTTTTTCATGTACTTTATATTTAGTTTCAACAATCGCCACATCTTTACCATTAATTAACACAATATCAAACTCCCCCTCCAAACCATTTTTACCTCGAATATGCCCTTTTAAATTAGGAATCATTTTATCATATTGAATTCCACCAATCGTTTGCTCCACGGCAATAGAATTCACAAAAAACTCCTCAGCCACATAACCTTGATTTTTTCCAATCCCAAATATCATCTGTTTTAATTTCTTCCACTCCTCCTTATCTATTTCTCTTTCAGCATCTATTTTTGCTTTCTCTTTTTTCCTTTCAGC
>JAOZPA010000190.1 GCA_029932985.1 Campylobacterales bacterium | reverse complement strand
ATTTTTGTTTTCTCATACTATGAAAATTTGTCTTTGCTTTTAATTAAATACCTCATATTTAAATAGAAAGTGTATAGTTAAAAATGAAGGATGCCATTATCCTTTATTGAAATAAGACCAGCTACGAGAAGTTTAGTAATATTATTTTCAATAATTTCACTATCCAAACATAATATATTAGATATTTTTTCGATATTTATAATTTTTTCTTCTTCATAAGTTTCTAAAAAAGATATTTTTTCTTTAAAAGCTTTATCTAATAATTTAATAATATATTTTTCAAAAATAGAAATACTTACAATCTCTTGATAAGTAATATCTATTTCAATAGAGGTTAAAGGTATATTAAATTGCTCCTCTTTTATAACTTGATAGTTACCATTTTTTATTAAATTTTTTGTTTCTTCTATCATTTTAAAAGTTCTCCCTTGTGAGATATTTTATATATGTTATTATATTTTTCTTTTGCAATTTTTATATCTTTTTTATTTTTATCATAAGATTTTATTTCACAAAAAGCTTTTTTATTTCCTAAAATTACTAATAATTGTTTTGCTCTTGAAAAAGCAACATTTATTCTATTTAGAGACCTTGCAAAACCAATAGAACTACTTCTAACCATAGAAATTATAATAAAATCTCTTTCTTGTCCTTGAAAAGTATCAACTGTACCAAAATCAAATTTTATATTGTTGAACTTATTTTCAATTCTTGATAGTTGATTTAGTTGATTTACCTGTAAACCATAAAAAGATATGACACCAATAGTTGGTATAAAATCAATATTTTTATACTCTTTATCTAATTGATATAATATTTTTTTAATTTGCTCAACTTCTTGTATATTTTTATAAGATTTACTACTTTCTTCCTCTTTAAAAGAAGTTGTATCTATCCAAACTAAATTATTTCCATTATATAATTTATGTTGATTTATTCTTTGAGAGTTATCTATACCACATTCTAAAGATTCATCATAAAATTGATTTATTGCATTTTGAATATTTTTGTGCATTCTGTATTGAGTAGTTAATTGTGTGTAACAATGAGGATTATTATCTATTAATTTTTCAAAAACTGTTCTATGTTGATGTAATTCCTGAATTACCTCTTTTTTATTTTTATAATTTTTGTCATCATTTTTAAATATTTTTTCTGAAAATTCTTCTAAAGTTACATCTCTATCTAACATTGGTGGTAGTTGCTTTTGGTCACCAACTAAAATAACTTTTTTTGCTTTTAAAATTGCTAAATTTAACTCTATCGGAGTTGCTTTTGATACTTCATCAACAATAACAACATCAAATATTTCATCATTATTTATATTTTTAGATGCCTTTCCTATTTGATTTAAAGTAGCTCCTACTATATTGATTTTATCAAAATAAATATTTTTTAATTCATCTTCACACTCTTTATTCTCTAATAATTCCTTATGAAACTCATTTTGAATATCTGTAAATATTGCTGTTGATTTTAACTCTTCACTATTAATATCATAATTTTTATAAATTTGTTCTATTTTTGAGTACTGTCTTTTTTCATAAAAATCTATTTCATCTTTATCCTCTTCGAATTCAGAAAATTTTAAAATTTTCTCTAAAATCTTATTTTCTTTTAATTCTAATTCTAATTTTAAATCCTCTAATTCCTTTTCTATATTTTTATTATTATCAATTTTAGATTTTAATTCTTTTAAAATTCTTTTTTTATAAAAATAACCAAGATATTTATCTGTTGGTAAATCTGTTTTAATATCTTTTTCTTCTCTACTTTTACTTTGATATAGTATTGGATAAAATATATCTTCATTTAATTTTTCAAGTGCATTTTCAATAGCATCATTTGATTCAGAAGATATTAAAACTTTTTTACCTCTAATACTCTCCTGATAGGCAATTTCAGAAATAACTGTTGTTTTACCCGTTCCTGGAGGTCCTTGAATCATAAAAAGCTTATCACTAACTAATGCTTTTTTTATTGCTTTTTTTTGTTTTTCATTTAATTGATTTTTAAACTCTATTTCTAAATCTTGCCAATTATTTAAGGGTGGTAATTTTTGGTCTCCAAAGATATAAAATCTAAAATCATTATATTTAATTTCATTTAAACCTCTTTTTAAAATATCTATTTGAGATTTACTACCAATATGATTTACATATAATTCAAACTTATTTTGTTTAAAATCTTTAAAACTATTATTAAGTTCGACAAAAACAAAACCTTTCTCTATTTTTTCTATTATTCCAAATTTTTCACCTTCATCATCTTTGGTATCAAATAAGATCTCTTCATCTTTTTTTAATTTTAATTTTTCATTTTTGGGTTTTCTAAATTTAGCACTATAATCATTGATATACTCAATATCAACTTTAAATATTTCACTTTTTTCTTCAAGTTTTTTCTCTAATAACTCTAAATATACTCTCCATTTTTTGTACTCTGAAGTCTCTTCAATTGGTATAATGGGAGATAACTCTTTTGTTTTACCCATTAATTGAGATATATTTATAATTTCATTATTAAGATTAACTTCTGAATCAGTAAAATAGTCTTTTGGATATTGATTAACTATTAGTTTTGAATCTATTGTTAATTTATTACTCTCTAAAAATATAAACTTATCTTTTTCTATTATTTTAATACATAATAAGTAATTATCTTTTTCAGCTTCTTTAGCTTTTTTTATAATTTTAAGCCTTGAATTTGGTATAAATTGTTTTTTTGACTGAACACATACCAAAACAATATCTGTATTATTATGAGTAATTGCTATTTGTTGTTCACCTTTATTTGAAATTTGATGATTGTATATATCTAGTTTTTGACATTCTATAAATATTCTCTCAAAAAAAGTATTTTCATCTACTCTGTAATCATTAGCAATATCCTCTTTTATATGAGACACAAATGCCATATAAATAGAATATTGTAATGATTCAAATTTCTCTGCTTCATAATTATCAATATATAATTTAAATCCATCTACAAATCTTCTATTATCAATATCAAAAATATATAACTTATTTTTTGTTCTTGTTATTGCATGGTATAAATCTTTTTTGGAAGTATCTGCTGTTAATATAAAAAATATTACCTCACTCTCTAAGCCTTTAAATGATTCAATTGTTGAAAATTTTAATTTCTCACTATTAGGATTAAACTCTTTTTTTCTTTGTTTTCTAAAAAAATGTAAACCTATACTATCATCAATAAAGTTTTCTTCTTCATTTTCTGTAATAAATGATAAATGCTTTTCATAATTATTAATTTTAGTTTCTATATGTCTAATATTTTCTAATTTAAATGCTAAAATAG
>JAOZPA010000189.1 GCA_029932985.1 Campylobacterales bacterium | reverse complement strand
AGATTTTATTACATTATCTGCCCACTTCATAACAAAATCATCTGCATTCCAACCTAAAGTAAGAAATAGATATTTCATATCATTTTGCTTCATAAGATAATATGAATTTTCCAATTTGCCTTCTTCATAGGAAGCTCCAAAAATGGTTTTATTAAAAGGGTTATCATCTATCTTAAAATAATCATTCATCCTATTTTTCCCATAATATAAATCATGATTTCCCTCACACACCATATATGGTAAAATATTATCCAGTTTTTTATAGGAGGAGCGAATTAATTTCCACTCTTTTTCATTGTTATTGAATGTCATATCTCCTAAATGAAGAACCATTTTAATATTTCTTCTATTTTTCTCTGCTACAATCCAATCCATAATATTATCAACAATATAAGTTTTAGTTTGCTTTTTGCCAATAAGATAATTTTGTGTATCTGGAATCAGCACCACCGTCCATGAACCTTGAACAAACGGAGAAGGCTCTTTTTTATGAATTTGCATATCTTCTGCAAAAATATTATCTGATAAAATCAGAATAATGATTAACAAAATAGAGTGCATAAATCTATTGATATTTAACCAAATTGATAGGGGTGCTTTGCCAAACAATAATCCTATTTCCATACATCCTCTTCATCCATAGTAGGTTCACCTTGCATCGTCAGAAGTGGGGCAAATCTATCTTTATAGTTTAAATTTTTGCAATCTTTGACATAATACCCTAGATAAATCCAATCTAAATTCATATTTTGAGCCATTCTGATTTGGATTAGCAATGAATAAGTGCCGAGGGAACGTTTGAAATAATCGGGGTCATAGATGAAGTAGATAGATGAGATGCCGTCATCGACCATATCGATAAAATCTACCGCAATTAATGTATCACCATCATAATACAAAACTTCTCTGCCAAAATCCTCTGCTCCATCGACAAATGAATCAAAAAACTCCTCCATTGAGATTTCTCGCTGTTTCCAATCTTTTTGAATTTTTTGGTGGGCATGGAATTTATTGTAGATTTCGACATGCCTATCTGTCAAAGTTGGGGTTTGAATGATAATTTGCAAATCTTGATTTTTTCTCATAATTCGCCGTTGGGATTTTGAAAACTTATAATTTTCCACATCTATTTTGATGCTTTTACACTCATTGCACTCATGACAATTTGGTCGCAAAAACAGTTGTCCAAACCGCCTCCAGCCCCTTTTGACCAATCTATTTTGATACTCACTACTGCACTCATCGATGTAGATATACTCTATCCGCTGATTACGGTCTGAAAGATAGGAGCATTCCTCATCAAGGGTTGTAAAATTTGTTAAAATTTCCATAATCCCTCCTTTGACTTTTCATAATTTATATCAATCTGCAAATTTTTATTAGTTTCCATCTCAATATTTGCCAACTCATCACATCGCTCATTTCCCCAAACCCCGCTATGCCCCTTAACCCATTTAAATTTTATATCTTTGCCCTTAATCAATCTATCCATCTCTTTCCACATATCCACATTTTTGACCTCTTTATCTTTGCCTCGTCTCCAGCCCTTTTTTTTCCAACCACTAAGCCAATTTTTATTTATCGCATCTACTAAATATCTTGAATCACTATAAACCACCGTAGGTAGTGGATTTTTAATCGCCTTTAGCCCCTCAATACAAGCCAAAAGCTCCATTCTATTATTTGTAGTCAGCCGAAAGCCACCACTTAACTCTTTTTTATGCTCCCTATACAAAAGTACAGCTCCATATCCACCAACCCCTGGATTTTCTTTTGCCCCACCATCTGTATAAAGTATTATTTTGTTATTTTTTAATTCTTGTGTATGCACTTTTTTTCCTAATTTTAAAAAAGTAGTTTAGCAAAATTGAGGTTAAAAGATTATTTATTTATTTGAAATGATTTTGTTTTGAGTGTTAATTTGAAGAAAAAAATAAGAATGGGTTTTCCCCCTTGCCCTATGAGTGGAATTATACATAAGTTTCACTAAGCTCAATATTAAATATTTTTAAAGAAAATAGATTTCAAGAACCTCTAAGATATGGGATTTTGTATTTTTAAGGGTTACTTATATAAACATAGAGACAAAAGTGCCTTAATCTAAAAATAAGTTTGAATGGTTAAACTTAACTTTTTAGTTTCTAAACTCCAACCATCTATCTAAAATTAATTTTGCAGAGATTGAATCTAATTTACCATCTTTTCTATTTTTTTTGTTATTTTGGCTCTCTACCATCAATTCTACTGCTTCATAGCTAGTTCCATACTCATCTTGGTAAAAAATTTCACCTTTAAATGTAAGCAAAGAGATAAAATGTTTGATTCGCCGACCCATCTCCTCTTCGCTACTTCCACCCTTTGGAACTCCCACGACCAATCCCTCTATCCCCCACTCCTCTAAAAATTTATCCACATCACGACTAGCCTGATTTCGATTTTTTCTAATAATAGCGGTGAGGGGACAAGAGACTTTGCCATCTACACAGATTGCTACTCCAATTCTTTTTAATCCCAAATCTAAAGAGGCGAGTTTCAACTATTTTCCTTTTGCTGCGGTGATTGAGTGGAGATAGTTATAGCTTATTGCAATATGTCGAAATCTTGGAAGTTTTGAAGCCAAAGTTTTTATAGTTTTATCAAAATCATCAAAAAGATAGTTTGACATACTCCCCGGGATTGGATTTATCTCATTTAAATAAACTTCATCATTAATCACGAAAAAATCACACCGAATCAAAGCCCCCTCAAAAGTTGTATTGTAAATTTTTTTAAATGAATCTACCAACTTCTCCTTTAGCTTTGGTGAAATCTTAGCCTCACTCACTTTTGAAGTTCTGGAGAAATCCAAATATTTTTTATCAAAATCCAAAAGCTCCTCTTTTATTGGCTCTTCAATAATCGAAAGTTCAAACTCTTTAGCTTTCATTCCAGCCACATTATACTCTTTTACATTTGAAATATAAGGCTCAATCAACACCTCATTATCAAATTCAAAAGCTTCATCTAGTGCATAATCAAGCTCCTTTTCACTTTTGACAATGCTCACACCAATGGAGCTTCCTAGTCGCAAAGGCTTTAAAATAAATGGATATTGAATCGTTATTTTTTGCTCTTTTTGGGAGATTAATTGATAATCAACCGTTTTAACTCCCAACTCCTTAGCATAGTGTTTTGTCAAAAGTTTACTAAAGCTTATAGCACAAGCCTCAACCCGAGGACCTATGAAATTCACTCCAAAAAACTCAAGCATTCCAGCCAATTTACCATCCTCACCATCTGCTCCATGAACTAAATTTATCATCGTGTCAAATTTAATTTTTTTC
>JAOZPA010000066.1 GCA_029932985.1 Campylobacterales bacterium | reverse complement strand
GTTGGTCTTGATTCATCTTGCCAAACTTGAGTTTCAAATTTATAATCTTTAAAACTATTAACAAACTCTTTAGTCATAACAGGCTGTAAGAAATCGTTATATCTAATTAACGCTTCTAAGCTTCCTCTTAGAGTATGAGGCATTTGAGGGATTTCTCTCTCACGAATTTCATCAAGAGTTAGCTCAAAAAGGTCATCATCCATAGGACCGATTGGCTCATCTTTACATTTAATTCCATCAAGTCCAGCTAGAAGCATTGCACTAAATGCCAAGTATGGACAAGCTGTTGAGTCTGGGAATCTCATCTCGATTCTTGTTGCCATTTCACCAGCTCCATAAGGGATTCTACAACTTGCAGACCTATTTTGGCTTGAATATGTTAGAATTGATGGTGCTTCAAAGCCTGGGATTAGTCGCTTGTAAGAGTTGCTTGAAGGGTTTGTAAATGCAGCTACGGCTCTAGCATTTTTGAAAATTCCACCAACATAGTGTCTAGCCATATCACTTAGATTTCCATAATTGCCCTCTTTGTAGAAAAGATTTTTGCCGTCTTTCCAGATTGATTGGTGTACATGCATACCATTACCATTATCTCCAAAAAGAGGTTTTGGCATAAAAGTTGCAGTTTTTCCATTTAAATGAGCTACCATTTTGACAACATATTTAAGTTTTTGAACATTATCAGCAGCTTCTACCATTGTAGCAAATTTGATACCAATTTCTCCTTGAGCTTGAGCAACTTCGTGGTGACCTAGCATAACTTCAAGTCCAATATCTTCCATAACTTGCATCATTTCAGCTCTCAAATCCACCATAGAATCAGTAGGCATTACAGGAAAATATCCACCTTTTGTTCGTGGTCTATGACCTGTATTCATATCATCTGCATAAACAGTTTCGTCATTCCATTCACCCTCAGTTGAGTCAACTCTGTACATTGAGTGGTTGATAGAATCTTTGATTTGAACATCGTCAAAGATGAAAAATTCATTTTCAGGTCCAAAATAAGCTACATCGCCGATACCTTGAGCATCTAAATGCTCTAAAGCTTTTTTAGCAATACTTCGTGGACATCTCTCATACATTTGACCTTTATAAATATCATATACATCACAAAATAGAATTACAGTAGAATCAGCAGTAAATGGGTCCATAAAAGCGGTCTCTACATCTGGTTTCAAAATCATATCTGATTTATTAATCGGTTGCCAAGCCACAACTGAAGAACCATCAAACGGCATACCAGCAGTCAACATATCTGCATCTACTATACTTAACATATATGAAAGGTGGTGCCAAGCTCCATTAATATCTGTAAATCTTAAATCTACAAATTTTACTTCATTATCTTCACAAAATTTAAAAAACTCATCTACACTATTTACAAATTTGCCCATATATATTCCTTAATAAAAAATTAATTAAAGTATATCAAAAATTTAAAAAAAAATTAGTAAAAAATTGTATAATAGATATACAATTCTTTAAAACTGTTTCAAAATCTCATTATAGGTTTTCAAAAAGGAAAAATTAGTAAATTTTTATAAGAAAAATTGATGGTATTATAAAAGATAAAGCAAAAAATAAATATAATTTATTTGAATATTGCTGAATAATATTTTTATTTAAGCTTTTTTTATACTAAATTTAATTTAATAGATAGGAGAATTGATGGTTAGATTATTTAAAGAGTTGCTGATTTTTGCCGTAATACTTGTGATACTTGCATTTATACAACACCAAGATTTATTGACTGAACCACTAAAAAGATGGGATATGTTGATGAATAAAGTAAATGGGACAAGTATCGAACACCCCTTTTATTGGACTTTAGGTGCTTATATGGTTTTGGGTGCAGGTAGATTAATCATCGTCGGTATCACTAGTTTTTTTGAAGCTTCTAAAGGCTCTGGAAAATAGATTTAACTAAGGATTAGAAATTAAATAAGATATGATTTTTATTCCTCAAAAACAATAACTTCAAGGAGAAAAAATGTATATATGGAATGTCAACAGCTTAGTCAAGGATATTAAACATCGGCAACTCACGGAGGATGAAAAAGTCAAATACTACATCTCCTACACGGTGCTTATTATGTTTGCATTTGGAATCGGTACAGTTTTGCCATTTAAAATAGATGCAAAGATGACCCTGCTTCTAATTTTGGTAAATATGACCCTCACCGTTGCTGGAATTATGCTCTGCCAATATAAAAACAAACAGATTGACAATATCGACTTTATTGAGCGAAGTGTAATCATCGGCTTACCAATCCTAATCCGAGTATCCATCCTAGTTTTAGCTTTCAATATAGCTTTTATCTATCTTGCTGACAAAGGCTACAGCTTTATGGAATATGTCAATAATCCCCTATTTGCATTTGGTTTTGCAATAGTTTTAATAGGAATATTTTTTATACTATTATATGACGGATTTAATAAACTTTCACAAATTAAAGAACCAACAGGATACCTATCTAGCTCTGATGAAAGCATAGATATAGAGTAATATTTCAGTCCCCCAACAGCTACCATATCAAATATAAACTAAGTGATTTAGAGTTAAAAAGCTATCTCTCTTAGTTTCTCTATCTCATAAATAAAATTTTTTTTTATACTTCTATTTTTTAAATTAGATTTAAAAATCTAATTGATATGGTACTCGTAAGGGGTTGTTAATCCCCATAATTTAACTAAATAAACTCTTTTGAATTAGTGTCTTGGAGATGTTGCCAACTAAGTTTTGTGCCACCTAATATATGAAAATGCAGATGAGCAACCTCTTGACCAGCATCTTCACCATTATTTGTGATGAGCCGATAACCACTTTTATCTACCCCAATTAAATTAGCCACTTTTTTTATGAAAGTTGTCATTTGAGCCATCACCTCTGGCGGAGTGTCATCAAATTTTTCGATATGAGTTTTTGGAATAACTAAGATGTGAACAGGGGCTTTTGGATTAACATCGTGAAAGGCTAAAAAGCTCTCATCCTCTAAAATCTTGTTAGTATTCATCTCACCACTCGCTATTTTGCAAAAAATGCACATTTTTTATCCTTTTTGGAAAATTTATGCTTTCATTTTAACACTTTATAATTTTAATTACAATAGAATATCAAATTAATTCGATAAAAATAGATAAAAATGTAGAAAAACAAGGAAATAGAGTTGAGGAAATATCAAGACTTGATAAATGAGAGTGAAAACCTCAAGGATTTGGAAAAAATAAGAGTGGAAATTTTTGGAAAAAAGGGAATCTTAACTTCAAAATTTCAGGAGCTAAAAACTTTAAATGGTAATGAAAAAAGAGAGAAAGCTCAGCAATTAAATAAAATAAAAACAACATTTACAAAATTTATAGCCAGTAAAAAAGAGATTTTAGAAAAAAAAGCAATTAGTGAAAAGATGAGGGAGAGTGCAGTTGATGTGTCACTCTTTGATTCGCATAATGAGGTGGGGTCACTTCATCCAGTTTCACAAACGATGGATAAAATTATAGAATATTTTGTATCTATGAATTTTAGTATTTCTGAAGGTCCATTGATTGAGGATGATTTTCATAATTTTGAAGCCTTGAATTTACCTAAGCATCATCCAGCTCGTGATATGCAAGATACTTTCTATTTTAACGACTCTAAACTCTTGCGAACTCATACATCTCCTGTTCAAATTAGAACTATGCAAAAAATCAAGCCTCCTATTCGGATGATAAGCCCCGGCCCTGTTTTTAGAAGAGATTTTGATTTGACTCATACTCCAATGTTTCATCAGGTTGAGGGACTTGTGGTTGAGGAGGAGGGCAAAGTATCATTTGCAAATCTTAAATTTATCTTGGAAGATTTTCTACACTATATGTTTGGTGATGTTGAGGTGCGATTTCGTCCCAGTTTTTTCCCGTTTACAGAACCTAGTGCAGAGGTAGATATTAGTTGTATCTTTTGCAAAGGCAAAGGGTGTCGAGTTTGTTCTCACACAGGTTGGCTTGAGGTTCTTGGTAGTGGAATGATTGACCCGAATGTTTTTAAAGCGGTGGGTTATGAAAATGTGAGTGGATATGCTTTTGGTTTGGGAGTTGAAAGATTTGCAATGTTACTCCGTGAAATAGGCGATTTACGAAGCTTGTTTGAGGGAGATTTGAGATTATTGGAGCAGTTTAGATGATAGTTACTAGAAGTTGGTTAAATGAATGGATAGATTTAAAGAGTATCTCTACTGAAAAAATTTGTGAAACTCTAAATAGCATTGGTTTGGAAGTTGATAGTGTTGTAAAAGATAAAATTCCTGCAAAAGTTCTAATTGGTAGAGTCGTAGAGTGTGTGAAGCATCCTGATGCAGATAAACTTAGTGTTTGTCAAGTTGATATTGGAAACTCGCTTAAGCAGATTGTTTGTGGAGCTAAAAATGTCGCTGAGGGGATGTTTGTGCCTGTGGCTATTGTGGGAGCAGATTTAGGCAACGGTTTTATAATTAAAGATGCAAAACTTAGAGGTGTTGACTCTTTTGGAATGATATGTTCAGCTAAGGAGATTGGTCTTCCAAATTTGGGTGCAGGGATTTTGGAGCTAGATGATAGTATTGGAGAGCTTGAGCTTGGAAAAGAGTTGCGAGAGTATCCGCTATTAAATGATGAAATTATTGAGATTGAGCTAACTGCAAATCGTGGTGATTGTCTGAATATTTATGGGGTGGCAAGAGATTTAAGTGTGGGATTAAATATAAATATGCACAAATTTGAACCTAACATTGAAGATATTCAGATTGGAATGGCGAGGGTTTTAAAAGTTGCTTCGGCAAATATCAAAAATAGTGCTATTAAATTTGGAGCGATTACAAACAAAAATATTAAAATTCCACTTTTGATAGATTTTAGAGTGGCAGTTTGTGGTGAGAAAAGTGAAAATATTTATGAAAAATTTACTATCTATTCAACTCATACTACGGGAGTTTTGCTCAGAGTTTATTCTCTAGCAAGTTTGGAGAAAAATAAATTTGATGTGGCTGAACTTAAGATTGAAAATGATGAGTTTGGAATAGCAACGCTTTCATCTGGTGATAATATTTCAAAAGTCTCTATCTCTCAAAATAAAAAAATATTGCCAACAGAAGATGATGAGATAATTTTGATAGAAGCAAACTATATAGACCCAAATTACCTCTCAAAATCTACACATCATTTAAAAATTCAAAATTCAAAGCATTATTATATTTCGACTCGGGGAAGTAATCCTGATTTGGATTACGGGGTAAATTTTTTAAATAATATAATACAAAAATATAGTGATTCACAACGTTATACGGGTGAGCAACAGATAAGTTATGAGATACCGACAAAAACTATCAAGGTTGACCTTGCGAAAATGGCAGATTTGATAGGTCAAGAGATTGAAAAGGGCAAAGTTGTAAATATCTTGCAAAAGTTGGGATTTGATATAAATATTAGTGGTAAAGATGAAATAATGTTTGTAACTGTCCCCTCTTTTAGACACGATATTGTAAATTTTTCAGATATTGTTGAGGAGGTTGTGAGAATTGTGGGGATTGACAATATTATCTCAAAACCAATTGAGCTAAAAGAGAAAAGAAGAGCAAATAAATTCTATGTTGAATTTAAAAAAAAGCAACATTATCGAAAAAAAGCATCACGAAATAGTTTTTTTGAATCTATGCACTATTTTTTTAATAACAAAGAGTTGGTTAAAAAATATGGATTTGCGGGGCTTGATGAGAGTTTGGATTTGACAAACCCCATTACTAATGATTTAAATACTCTAAGACCTACTTTGCTTTTGTCACTTATTAATTCAGTTAGCACAAATATCAAAAATGGCAAAAAAACAGTGAAACTTTTTGAAATTGGAATTGTTGTAGATGAAAATAGAGAGGAGAGTACAAAAATCTCTTTTATTTTTAGCGGTTTTTGTGAGCGAGAAAGTGTAGCAAACTCTGGTAAACCAAAGATGATAGATTTTTTCTATTTTGCAAAAAAAATATCAAATGTATTAGGTGATTTTGAGATAAAAAATAGTTCTAAAAAAAATCTTTTAGTTAATCCTTATGAATATGGAGATATTATACAAAATGGTGAAGTTTTGGGATTTTTGGGTAGAGTTCATTTAGAGATTGAAAATGAATATGATTTGCTACCGACCTATATTTGTGAAGTTGATTTTGATAAAATGGATTTTAGCACTAAAAAAGCAAAAAATTACTCTAAATTTCCACTTCTTCAAAGAGATTTATCATTTCTAGTTCCAAAGTCTATGAATTATTCACAAATAAGAGATTTTCTAAAAAAGAATTTACCAGAAAATGTCACTGAATTTTTTCCAATAGATATTTATAATTCCGAGGAGCTAGGGGAAAATATGAGTTTAACAATTAAATTTAATATCCAATCCAGTGAAAAAACATTAGAAGAGAGAGAGATTACAGCTATTATGACTCAAATTATTAAAAATTTAAAAGACAATTTAGGACTAGAAATAAGATGAAAACTTTAACCGTTTCTAAGTGCAAGGTATTTTCAACCATCATAGATAATATCGCTAGTGATAAATCTATCTCCCATCGATGTGCGATGTTTTCACTTTTGAGCAATAAACCATCAACCATCAAAAATTTTCTTCGTGGTGAAGATACGATGGATTCGCTCAATATCGCCCAAAAACTAGGAGCGATTATAGATGATGATGGAGAGGTTATCAAAATCACTCCACCCTCAAATTTGAGAGAACCTGACAATATTTTGGATTGCGGAAATGCAGGGACAGGTATGAGACTTTATGCAGGACTTTTATCTGGAATTGATGGCAGCTTCGTATTGACGGGTGATAAATATTTGCGAAGCCGTCCTATGAATAGAGTCACAAAACCACTAAGAGAGATTGGTGCAAAGATTGATGGAGTCGATGAGGGCAATAAAGCCCCTCTTCATATTCGTGGTGGAAAATTAAAATCTTTCAAATACCATAGCCCCATAGATTCTGCTCAAGTTAAATCCGCACTAATTTTAGCTGGAATTCAAAGTAATGAGATAAGTTTTTATAAAGAAAATCTATTGAGCCGTGACCATACGGAGCGAATGCTAAATGGTATGGGGGCAAAAATAGTTACAAATAAAGATGGTTGGATTGAGATAAATCCTATCACTAAACCATTGAAACCTTTAAATATAACTGTGCCTACGGACCCCTCATCGGCATTTTTCTTTGCGGTGGCGGTGGCAATTATTCCAGATTCAAAAGTAACTTTAAAAAATGTCACATTAAATCCTACTAGAATTGAAGCCTATAAAGTTTTGCAACAGATGGGGGCTGAGATTGAGTTTAAAGAGGTTGAAAATATTTATGAGCCTATTGGTAATATTACAGTTAAATATGCTCCATTAAAGGCGGTCGTGGTTGAAAAAAATATCGCTTGGCTTATTGATGAACTTCCTGCACTTAGTATTGCGATGGCAACTGCTAGGGGAGTTAGTAAAGTCAAAAATGCAAAAGAGCTTCGTGTAAAAGAGAGTGATAGAATCAAGACAGTAGTAGATAATTTAACTCTTTGTGGCATAGAGACTTGTGAATTTGAAGATGGTTATGAAGTAGTTGGTGGAGAGTTAAAAAGTGCGATAGTTGATAGTTTTGGAGACCATCGAATCGCTATGAGTTTTGCAATTGCAGGGCTAAAAAGTGATATGATAGTTAAAGATATAGATTGTATAGATACCTCTTTTCCAAACTTTATAGAACTTTTAAATAAAATTGGAGCTGGTTGTGCAGATAAAATTAGCGGATAGTTATGGTTTTTGCTTTGGAGTTAAACGGGCAATTAGAATAGCTGAAAATTCCAGAAATGCCACCACAATTGGTCCTCTTATCCATAATTCAAAGGAGATAGAGAGGTTAAAAAATGATTTTAATGTTCACACAGCAAATGATTTTAGTGAAATAAATAATAGTAAAAGAGCGATTATTAGAACTCACGGAATCCCAAAAGATGATTTAGCCAAACTAGAAACAAAAGATATAGAGATTATTAATGCCACTTGTCCATTTGTGACTAAGCCTCAAAATATTTGTCAAAAAATGAGTGATGAGGGTTATAGAGTAATAATTTTTGGGGATAAAAATCATCCTGAAGTCAAAGGTGTTAAAAGTTATGCTGGAGATAATGTGATTGTCATTTCGAGTGTGCAGGAGTTAAAAGAGTTTAATTTGCCATCAAAAGTTGCGGTGGTGTCACAAACGACAAGAAGGATAGATGAGTACAAAAAAATAATCTGCTATTTAGTAGAGTCTATAAAAGAGGTGAGAGTTTTTAATACAATCTGTAATGCAACATTTGAAAATCAAGATGCTACCAAAAAATTAGCACTTGAGGCAGATGTGATGATAGTAATTGGTGGTAAAAATTCATCAAATACAAAACAGCTTTTTAATATTGGTAAAAAAGAGTGCGAGGATAGCTACCTGATAGAGGATGAAACTGAACTAAAAATAGAGTGGTTTATAGAAAAAAAATTTTGTGGAATAACAGCAGGGGCTTCGACTCCAGATTGGGTTATTCAAAATGTAAAAAATAGAATTGAAAATTTTTAATAATTTCAAATTTCCGTTAGGGGACATAAACCCAAAGAGGACTATGAGATTGAGGAAGCTTAGGCTTTTTGATTCGCTTAGTTAATAAGTTACTTAAAGATTAAATTTTACAAAAGGATTGAGATGGAAAATGAGGTGAACTCGAATAATGAAGTTCTTCAAGAAGGGGAAGATTTTGCGGCGATGTTGGAGAAATCTTTCAAAGATGGTGATAAGAGCAGTTTCATAGAGGGTGTCATAGTTGATGCTAGTGGTGATGAATTTATATTGGTTGATGTTAATAAAAAGCAAGAGGGGCATCTAAAAAGATTTGAAATTACTGATGAAAATGGTGATTTGAAATATAAAAATGGTGATAAAATAGAGGTTGTGATTACAGGTATGAGGGGCGAAACTCCAGTAGTTTCTCATCTTAAAGCGGCTAGAAAGAAAAAAGTTAGAGAGTTTATGAATCAAAATGAAGAGGAAGTTTTGAACTCTGTAATGGAAGCTAAAATTGTTAATAGTAACAAGGGTGGCTTTATTTTGATTGATGAAAATGAGGTTGAATATTTCTTGCCTAAATCTCAGGTTGGATTTTTCAAAAATCAAAGAAATTTAGTTGGTACTGTAATTAAAGCTAAAATTATCAAATTAGACAAAGATAGTGAATCTATTATTATTTCAAGAAAACGATTTATTGACGATAAGCGAAAAGAGAAGAGAGAGTTAATTGCTAAAATTATGGAGCAAGAAGAGGCGATTTTAGGTGTAATTAAGCAAATCACAACTTTTGGAATGTTTGTAGATGTTGGCGGAGTTGATGGGCTAGTTCATTATAGCGAAATTAGTTATAAAGGTCCTGTTAATCCAAAAAGTATGTTTGAAGAGGGTGAAGAGGTTTATGTAAAAGCTATCAAGTATGATGCTAAAAAAAGACATCTTTCACTTTCAATCAAAGCGGCTAATCCTGACCCTTGGGAAGAGATTAAAGAGCAGTTAGAGGTCGGTGATGCGATTATGGTAACTGTAAATAATATCGAACCTTATGGTGTTTTTGTGGATTTAGGAAATGATGTAGAGGGCTTTTTACATATTTCAGAGATTTCAAGAGACAAGCACATCAAACATCCAAAAGATTACCTAGAGTTAGGTCAAGAGATTGATGTAGAAGTTATTGAGATAAATATGGATACAAGAAGACTTAGAGTAAGTTTGAAGAATTTATTGCCAGACCCATTTGTGGAATTTTTGAAAAATTACAAAGAGGGAGATATAGTAAAAGGTGAAATTACAACTCTTACAACTTTTGGAGCATTCGTAAAAATCGACAATGTAGAGGGACTTTTGCACAATGAAGATATTTCATGGAAAAAAGGTGATAAGTGTCGAGATTTACTAAAAACTGGTGAAGAGATTGAGGTAAAAATTATCTCTATTGACAAAGAGCGACAAAAACTTTCACTAAGTAAAAAAGTTCTTGTAGATAGCCCAATCGCTAAATTTATGAAAGAACATAGAAATGGTGATATTGTAAATGGAACAATCAGAGACATCAAAGAGTTTGGTGTTTTCGTTGAGATTGAAGAGGGAGTTGATGCACTTATTCGACTAGAGGATTTAGAACCTTTAGTAGCAGAGGAGCTAAACAAAAAAGATTCTATCGAAGCGGCGATTGCATTTATGGATAATCGACGAGACAGAATCAGATTATCGGTAAAACGAGTTGAGCGAATCAGAGAGCAACAAGTCTTAAAAAATATCAATGATGAAGATGATGGAGCTACATCTTTAGGTGAAATCATTCGAGACCAATTAAGATAATGGTAGGGTGTTGATTTTATCACACCTTATAGATACAAAAGAATATTGAGGTTTTTTCATTTAGAAAAACTTCTTTATTCAATTTCAATTAAAATGGTGCGAGAACAAAATCGCACCTCACTCCCTCAAAATAACTCAAGGTACAATTTATGAAAATAACAAAAAAAATTATCGTTTGTGATGCAATTCACAATAGCGGATTAGAAATATTAAAAAATAGAGATGATATAGAATTTTTAGATGCCTCAAAAGAGAATAAAGAAAAATTATTGGAGATGATAGGGGATTATGATGTGGCAATCACCAGAAGCCCCACAGATGTGAACCAAAAATTTATAGAAAAATCGGGAAATTTAAAAGCGGTTGTGAGAGCTGGTGTGGGGGTGGATAATGTAGATATTGAGGGGTGTTCACAAAAGGGAATTATCGTGATGAATGTCCCAACTGCCAACACCATAGCTGCGGTTGAACTCACGATGGCTCACCTAATCTCAAGTGCAAGAAGCTTCCCCTATGCCCACAATGACCTGAAAATTAACAGAATTTGGAAAAGGGAAAAGTGGTATGGAGTTGAACTTAGTGGCAAAAAACTAGGTGTCATAGGCTTTGGAAATATCGGTAGCAAAGTAGCAATTCGCTCAAAAGCTTTCAATATGGATGTCATCGCTTACGACCCCTACATTTCGCCAAGCAAAGCGACAAAAGAGGGCATAAAATACACTACAAATTTTGATGATATTCTCTCTTGCGATTTTATCACGATTCACACACCAAAAAATCAAGAAACAATCGATATGATTAGCTACGATGAAATTGCAAAAATGAAAGATGGTGTGAGACTGATAAATGTAGCTCGTGGCGGACTTTACAATGAAGATGCACTTTATGATAATCTCAAAAGTGGCAAAATTGCTTTTGCTGGAATCGATGTATTTAGCAAAGAACCCTCAACTGACCATAAATTATTGGATTTAGATAACATCACCGTGACCCCTCATTTGGGAGCTAACACTCACGAATCCCAACAAAAAATAGCAACTCAAGCGGCAGAATATGCGATAAGTGCGGCGATTGGTATTAATTTTCCAAATGCTCTAAATCTGCCAATCAAAGATGAAGATATTTCAGATTTTGCAAGACCATATTTGGAGCTTGTATCAAAGCTTAGTTTTCTCACCGCTCAAATAAATAAAAATTCAATTAGCTCAATAACGATTGAAGCCAATGGAAAGATAGCGGAATTTTTAAAACCTCTTAGCACATTTGCAATTGTGGGGGCTTTGAAGGAGTCGATGGGCGAGAAGATAAATTATGTAAATGCCGTGCATTGTGCGGATGAAAAAAATATTGAGATAATCACAAAAGAGATAGAGAAGACCAAAGGTTTTAAAAATCGAGTAATTATCACAATCACAACAAACAAAAAGCAGACCAAAATTGCAGGAACGGTTTTTGATAATACGATGCAAAGAATTGTTGAGATTGATGGAGTGAATTTAGATGTAGCCCCTAAAGGTAAAATGATTCTGTTCAAAAATAGAGATGTTCCGGGGGTTATTGCCAAAATCTCTACAATTTTAATGAATAATAGTATCAACATTTCAGATTTTAGACTGGGTAAAAACAAAACTGGCTCAGCAATTGCTGTTGTAATTGTAGATAATAAAATTGGCAAAAATATTTTAAAAGAGTTAGAAAATGTAATAGAATGCGAATGGGTAAGTTTCGTAGAGATATAAAAATCATATCTAAAAAATCATACATTTAGTATTATTTTTAATGATATTCTTGTGCGGGGTCATAAACCATATTTGGCTTAAGAACCCCTCACCGATAATCTGTTTTTAAAGGCTAATGATGATAATTGATAAGATTAAAATAAAAAATTTATATAGTATAAGAGATTTGGAGTTGAATAATTTAGCCAATTTTAAAGAGATATATATTATTGGTGAAAATGGTGATGGTAAAACTTTGCTGTTACAATCTATCATATTACAGCAATTCTAATTTAAGCGATATATAAGTTGATAATTCCAAAAGATCTAACTAAAAAGCTATTTTAGGCTTAAACAAACATAAAATAGTACTTTTATACAAAATCAAGAATCACTTAAAAAGCTCAATTTTTTCATTTTTTGGCAATAGGCTACTGTTTGAAAATTGTATTTTATGAAATTTTAAGCTTTAGAACAATTCAGATATAATCCAAAGGGTTATAATCACATACTTCGTCGTTTAATGCTTTTATCGTAACTTCTCATTTTTCACCCAAATCCTACCCACCACGACACATAGCAACT
>JAOZPA010000065.1 GCA_029932985.1 Campylobacterales bacterium | reverse complement strand
CAAGGACACTACAACCACGAAGCAACTTTACGGTCAATGGGTTACAGCAAAAGGATTATTGTAGGTGAATAATTATAAATTAGTAAAAAATATTTTTGTTGAGGGAAATAAATTTGATTATCTAAATCTTTCACAATCTGTGATAGCATATAAAAAAATTAGTTTTTCATTGCAAAAACCTCTAAAATTAATACTACTTTTTGGGAAACCAGGAAGTGGTAAAACATTTTTACTAAAAAAAATTCATTCCGATTTTTCAAAGAAAAAAAGAATACTCTTTTACCCAGCACCATTTTTTGATGAGGTGGAGTTTCTAAAATCCCTATATCAAGATATTTTCAATAAAGTCCCTCCACGTTCGGGGACTTATGATGAGTTTTTAAAAGCGATAATTTATGGAATAAATAAGTTGGAGTTAGACCCAATTCCCATCTTGATAGATGAAGCTCAACTCTATCCTCAAGATTTGATAGAAAAGATTCGATTGATGGCAGATACGAGAAAATTTAAGTTTCTCTTTACTGTTCACAAAACCGACCAAGAGGATATTTTGGCAAAAGATTATTTTAAAACACGAATTTGGGAGTCTATCGAGATAATCCCCTGCACCTATCCTGAATTAAAAATCTATATTGAGAAAAAATTTCTTTTTCATAATTTTGTGGGGATGATTCCAATGTTTAAGGATAAGCATTTGAGATTTATATTTAAATATACAAAGGGAAATTTACGGGAAACTAATAAATTTCTTTATAAACTTTTTGAACTTTGTGAATATTATGAAACTCACAATCCACAAAGACTTAATACGAAAGTGATGAAAATGGCTCATTTAGAGATGATAGCAATTGAATTAGGGATGATAGATGCTTAGTTCACAAGATGTCGAAAGTTTAGAAAAAAGAAGATTTAAGCTTAAAGTAAAGAATTTTTTTAAATTTTTTATTCCAATTATAGTTTTGTCTCTTATTACGGTTGGGAGTTTTTTTATTTTTCCAAATTTATCAAAAATAAAAGATATAAGATTAAGCTTAAAAGACAGTAATCCATCTGTCAAAAAAGAGGAGATTGTAGAATTAAAACAACCTTTAGTCAAAATACAAGAGACAAAAAAAAGTGAACCTGAAGAGATAAAAGTAGTTAAAAAGATTTTAATTAAAAAAGATGACACTCCCAAAAAAGAGGAAAAAAAGAGGATGAATTCAAATAAAATTGCAAATGCAAATGCAATAAGTAGCAAAAAAGAGAATCAAGACACCATTAAATTACATAAAAAGTTTTTAAAAGTGGAGGATTCACAAGCAAAAAATATTAAGACAAAGCCATCAAAAACAAAAGCGATAATAAAGATAGATAGTAAAGTTTTAGTATCAAAAAGGGCAAATTCGACAATTAAACCTACTACAAATATTAATATAAATTATGAGGGTAAAAATATAGATTATTTAAAGCAAAAATTTAAAAAAACAAATCGTTTTAGTTACTCCATCTCAATTGCTGAGGAGTATTATAAAAAGGGCAAATATACAAAATCGATAAAATGGGCTTTAATTTCAAATGATTTAAATAGTAAGGATGCGAGGAGTTGGGTGTTTTTTGCTAAATCAAAAGTTAAAATGGGCAAAAAAAATGAAGCGGTGGAGGCTTTAAAGATGTTTTTAAAAACTCATAAATCAAGACCTGCTGAACATTTAATGAATAGAATAGAACACGGAGCATTATAGTATTGCAAAAAATTAAAATTTTTCTCTTTTCTATATCTATTATATTTTCAAATACTCTATATTCTATCGATATAAGTGATATAAAAAATGATGCAAGAGATGGAAAATTTGATGATGCTTGTAATAAAGCTGGTGCAATTTTTTCAGAAAACTCCTTGAGTGAAACCTATCTGAATCTATTTGCTTTTAGTTGCACAGAGGCTGGATTTTTGGATAGAGTTTTTTTGTCGATTGTGAATCTAACACAGAGCGAAGATGCTAGAGACAATTCACTCTATTATCAAACTATTTTATACAAAAAAGCTTTGATTGTTAGTATGATTCTGGATAAAAAAAATTATTCAACTCTCTCACTACCAAAAACTGCTCATATTTTAGATTTTATTTTCACAAAATTACAAAATAATCAATATTCAATAGAGGGAGAAAATTATAAAATAAAAGATGAGAATTTTATTTTCGAGGTTGGGGTTTTGCAAAGAACCTCTAAAAATACTCTCTATATCAATAAGTATAGAGATAATAGTTTGATAAAAAGTTATATTTTTAAGTAAAATAAAGGAAAAAAATGGAAGTTATGAATAAAGCATCGAAAAAAACATTAAATTATTTCATTAGTAATAGAATAATCGATGAGCCAACAGCGATTGAAATTAAAAATAAAATAGAGCAAGACCATAAAAGTTTAGGTTATATCTTGATGGAGGAGGGGTATTTTGGTAAAGAGGATTTAATCATACTTTTGATTGAGTTTTTTAAAAAAGCATATTTAACTATGGATGATATTAGTGAAAATTTTTCATTAAGCACTATTGAATTTTTACAAGCTTTTGCTGAGAGTGAAAAAGCGGTTTTTATGGATTTAGATACAGTTGATATAAATTATAGACTCTCCGCAAAGATAAGTTTTGATAAAATTAAAAAATTCCAAGCCCTTCCACTTATGGAGGATGACCTAAATATTTTTATCGCTTTTAAAGATTCTATCGATATTTATGCTCAAGAATCTATGCAAAAATTTTTCCCAAAAAAACCTGTAAAAGTAGTTATCGCTGACCCATATCAGATTGATAAATTCATCAATAGATTGGAGCTTTCGCAAAGTGTAAAGGGGCTGATTACAGATATTAGAAATGAACTTCGTTCTACTGTTGTGGATGCTGACAAGGGTGAAACTTCAGGTATTCTAAAGCTCATCGAGGTAATTTTGAAAACAGCAATCTTCCAAGGGGGTAGTGATATTCATATTGAGCCGTCAGAAAACAGTTGTATTATCAGACTTCGGATAGATGGTATGCTTCAAGAGATATTTATTTTTGACAGTGATATTTATAAGCCCCTAAGCTCAAGATTAAAACTTCTCTCCGAACTGGATATTGCTGAGAGACGGAAACCTCAAGATGGTAGATTTAGTTATGTAATTAATGAAAAAGAGTTTGATTTCCGTGTATCTACTTTGCCTATCACAAACGGCGAATCTATCGTTATGCGGATTTTGGATAAATCTAAAACTATGATTGAGCTGAAAACTCTTGGAATGCACCCAAAGACTCATCAGCGATTTGAAGATGCGATGAAAGCCCCTTACGGAATTATGTTTGTAACTGGACCTACGGGAAGTGGTAAAACCACAACTCTATATGCGGCGATAAATGCAGTAAAAAATGTAACAACTAAACTTATTACAGTTGAAGACCCCGTGGAGTATCAGGTAAATCTCATCCAGCAAGTAAATGTAAATGTAAAAGCGGGACTCACATTTGCTAGTGCTTTGAAATCTATCCTGCGACAAGATCCCGATATTATTATGATTGGTGAGGTTAGAGACCAAGATACTCTGCGAATTGCTATTCAAGCCGCCCTCACAGGTCACTTAGTTTTCTCCACCTTGCATACAAATGATGCCGTTAGTGCGGTAACTCGGATTATGGATATGGGAATTGAACCATTTTTGATTAGTGGAGCTTTGGTGGCTATTCAAGCCCAAAGACTTATCCGTAAATTATGTCCTCATTGCAAAACAAAAATGACATTAAATGATAATAACTTTAAAATAGTAGAGAAATATTTGCCTGAAGAGTATCAGTTTTATAAGCCAAAAGGTTGTGAGAGATGTAACAATAATGGTTATGCAGGTCGAGAGATGGTTTCAGAAATTTTGCCAATTAGTGAAGAGTTGGCTCGGATGATAGCTCGAAATGCCACCAAAGCAGAGATGGAAGAACAGGCGGAGGCGGAGGGATTTTTGAGTATGTTTGAAGATGGTGTTTTAAGAGCAGCTATTGGAAAAACAAGTTTTGAAGAGATTTTAAGAGTTTCAAAAGAGTAAAATAGGAAAGTAATAAGTGGAATTATGATACTTATGCAGGGACTTAAAAAAAATATTAGAAATTAGAAAAGGATTTTTATGAAATATTTTAGAGTAGAATTTATCAACAGAGGTAAAAAGGGGCATAAGATGATGAGAGCCCCAACAAAAAAAGATGTTACTAATCTTGCTAAAGGAAAAGTCCCTGGGATTGTGCTGAAAATAGATGAAGTTTCTCCCCCTCTTGAGGATAGATTGAAAGATATTATGGAGAATATTCAAGGTGCTTTGTTTAAGAAAAAAATTAATTCAGATGCGTTGATAAGTTCTTTGAAGCAGTTAGCCGTAATGACACATGCGGGAATTTCAATTCATGATAGTATTAGAGAGATTGGAAAAGCTGCTGAAGATGAAGTTTTGAAAGAGATTTTTATGCAGATGAATGATGATTTGAACTCTGGTTTGAGTCTTACGGAGTCTGCGACAAAATTTAAGGAGGAGCTGGGAAATATTACAGTTTCGATGATAGAGATGGGTGAAACAACTGGTAATATGGCGGAATCTTTGATTAAACTTGCGGAGATATTGGATGATACTTTAGCTAACCAAAAGCAGATTAAAAAAGCTTTGGCATATCCTCGAAATGTGGGGATTGCAATTGTGGTTGCATTTGCGATTTTGATGAGTTATGTTGTGCCTAAATTTAAAGAGATTTTTGCTGAGCTAGATTTTCCACTCCCTTTACCTACTAAAATTATGTTAGCTTGTGAAGAAGCTATAAATCAACATGGGGTGCTTCTTATAAGTAGTGTTGTTATCACCGTGGTTGTGATAAAATTTGTATTGCGAAGTAGTGTAGAGGCAAGAGAGTGGAAAGATAAAAATATTTTGAAAGTTTATCTGATTGGAAATTTGATTCTCTATGGAAGTATGAGCCGATTTACTCTAATTTTTGCAGAGTTGGTAAAAGCTGGTCTCCCTGTCACGGAAGCTCTCGATACGGCGGTTATGACTATTGAAAATTTAGAACTTAAAAAGAAACTGGGAAATGTAAAACTCTCGATTGAAAAGGGTATGAACCTTACTGACTCTTTGAGAGAGACAGAACTTTTTGAAAGTATGCTGATACAGATGATAAAAGCTGGTGAAGAGGGCGGTTCGGTTTCTGAGATGATTGCAAATGTGGCAAACTACTATAAGCAAAAACTGCAAGAGTTGATTGATAATCTCTCATCCTATGTTGAGCCTATAATGTTGGCAGCCATCACTGCGATGGTACTTTTAATCGCTCTTGGTATCTTTATGCCGATGTGGGAGATGGGAAGTGCAGCGAAAAATTAAAAAAATATAGGAAAATAGTGATATATCTATTTGTGGCTTTGAAAATCGAAGCCACCCCTATCATCAATTACTACAAGTTAAAAAAAGTTAAATTTAATATTTTTGAAAATAGTCAGATGAAACTTTTAATTTGTGGTATTGGTGAAAAAAATTTTTCCCTATCTTGTGGAGAGTTAGAAATTTCAGAAAATGATGAAGTCATAAACTTTGGGATTTGTGGTTCTTGTACCCCAAACCTTCAAATTGGTGAAATGATAAATATCTCTAAAATTCAAAATGACAAGATAAGTTTCACTCTTCAAAATTCACCAAATCTAAAAAATTTAACTCTCCAAACTTTTCATAATCCAGTAACTAAAAATATAAATTTCAGTTGCGATGTGGTGGATATGGAGGGATTTGTATTTTACCAAATCTTTCAAAACTTGACAAATAATATCAAAATAATTAAAGTTGTATCAGATTATCTTGACACAACTATCCCCAAAAAAAATTTTATTTATGGATTAATAAATAAAAAAATGGCTATTTTAAACGAGGAAATCTATGGCAAATAAAACTATTTTATATAATCAGAAAAAATTTAATATCTCATATCAAATTCTAAATCAAAAAAATCAAAAAACTATTATTTTTCTGCACGGCTGGGGAAGTCACAAGGAGCTTATGAGTCAAGCTTTTTCTAAAACTTTCCAAAACTTTAAACATCTATATATTGATATGCCTGGATTTGGGAAAAGTGATAATAGTGAAATTCTGACTACAAATGATTACGGAAATATTATGGATATTTTTTTAAAAGAGTTGAATTTTGAGATAGAGATGATTTTTGGTCACTCATTTGGTGGAAAAGTGGCAACCTTGCTAAATCCTAAAACTTTAATTCTTTTAAGTAGTGCAGGGATTATAGAGTCTAAACCCCTCACTGTGAAGATAAAAATTACTGTTTTTAAATTTCTGAAACCTTTTGGAGGGGCAAAACTGTATAAATTTTTTGCCTCAAGCGATGCAAAAGAGATGCCTAAAAATATGTATGAAACTTTTAAAAATGTAGTTGATGAAGATTTTAGTGAAAATTTCAAAAACTTTAAAAATCAAACAATTATCTTATGGGGAGAAAGTGACACAGCAACTTCTCTCCAAAGTGGCAAAAAAATTCACTCTTTAATGAAAAACTCCATCTTTAAATCATATCAAGGAGACCATTACTTTTTTTTAAAACAATCTAAGAATATTGAAAACCTTATAATTAAAAAAACATTCTTTTTATAAACATCGCCAAGATGACTACATATAAAATCAAAATATATTTTTTAAATTTTTTGCCATCAATTTTTTTGGCTAAATGCACACCAAAATAGACACCTATCAAAGAGGCAATTCCCACAACCACACCATTTTCTAAATCTATCATATTATTTATAAAAAGTGAAATAAATCCCGAGATTGAGGTAAAAATTATGAAAAATAGAGCTAGTGAAGTTGCTCTTTTGATTTGAAAATGGAGCATAGTTACGAGTATAGGGGTTAAAAGTAGTGAGCCACCAATTCCCAAAGAAACAGCGATTAGTCCCACAAAGATACCGATAAAAAATATTAAAAAGTCATTGTCAATCGCTTTTTTGTCATCTGCCATAGAGCTATTAAAAAACCTATAAATGGCAAACAAGATTAAAAATAAAAACAGATATTCAAGATAGATTCCAGATATGAATGTTACTACAAATCCACCCATTAGTCCCCCAATCGCTCCACCAATTCCCAAATAGATACCACTTTTGACATTTAGAAATCCATTTTTGAAGTTTAAAAATGAGCCAAAGACAGAGGAGAAGACCATTTGAACTATGGAGATTCCAATCGCTTCTTTGATTGAAAAATCTATAAACATTAGTAGGGGGACAAGTATCATTCCACCCCCTACACTAAAAAAGCCCGAAATCAAGCCACCAATTGCCCCAATAATTAAAAGTTCTACCACTTATTATCCTTAAGTATTCATTTTCAGTTAAGTTTTCTGATTTTTTCGTTAAAATTTAGTGTATCATATTTTTAGTAAATTTTTGATACAAATATAGGAATGAGGAGGTGCAAATGAGATTAGATTTAATTTTTAAATCAATGTTTTTTATCTGTTTGATAGCAATTGAATATTTGGCTACAAGAAACTCTACAACTGAGCTAATAACTCTTAGTTGGGATAAGCTTAATCATCTATTTGCTTTTTTTGTGCTGTATATTCTTATAAGTCTTGCATATAAAGATTTCTCAAGATATTTAAAAATATTTTTATTACTTTTATTTGCTTTTCAGATAGAGGTTTATCAGGCATTTTTGCCATTGAGAGAATTTTCAATGCTAGATATGTTCGCTGATTCAATAGGGATAATTATTGCACTATTTTGTGAAAATGGTGTGAAAAACTTTTTAATAAGGGTAAATCTATATGAATAAAGGAAAAAAATGGAGAGTTTTTTAAAAAAATCAAAAAAGGCGAGTTCTGTTTGTGCAAATCTATCTTCGATGGTTAAAAATAGTGTTTTAAATCAGATGGCAGATGAGTTAGAAAATAGTGTTTTAGAAATAATTAGTGAAAATAAACGAGATTTGGATTATGCAAAAGAGATTAATTTAGGTTCTGCATTGCTTGATAGATTGATGCTTGACAAAGATAGAGTCGCTGGTATGGCAAAAGCGATTCGTGAAATTGCAACTCTTAAAGAGCCTGTGGGTAGAATTCTTGAGGGCTGGAGAGTTGAGAGTGGGTTGAATATTCAAAAAGTTACAGTTCCAATTGGGGTGATTGGTATAATTTATGAAAGCCGACCAAATGTCACTAGTGACACTGCAGCTTTGTGTTTCAAAAGTGGAAATGTGTGTGTGCTAAAGGGTGGTAAGGAGGCGGAATATAGCAATCAAATTATTGCTAAAGTTTTGCAAAAAGTTTTAATCAGAAATAATTTACCAAAAGAGTTGATGGCACTTCTGCCAGATTCTAGCCGTGAGGGGGTTTCAAAACTTATTAAGATGGATAAGTTTGTGGATTTGATTATTCCTCGTGGCGGTGAGGGGCTTATAAAGTTTGTCAGCAACAATGCCAGTGTCCCTGTGGTTAAGCATGATAAGGGACTTTGCCATACATATATAGATGCGAGTGCGGATGTAAAAAAAGCTTTGGATGTTTGCCTAAATGCGAAATGTCGAAGAGTTGGAATTTGTGGAGCGATGGAAACTTTGCTTGTGCATAAAAAAATTGCAAATGAAGTATTACCATTATTGGAGAGTGAATTTAAAAAATTTGATACCGAGCTTCGGGGTTGTAAAAAAACTCAAAAAATTCTAAATGTGACACTTGCGACAGATGAGGATTTTGATACTGAATATCTGGATAATATTTTGTCGATTAAAATTGTGAAAAATACAAAAGAGGCGATTACTCATATCTCAAAATTTGGTTCAGGACATAGTGATGCGATTATCACCGAGGATTATTCAAATGCGGAAGAGTTTTTAAATGGTATCGATTCAGCTTGTGTTTATCTAAATGCAAGTACACAATTTACCGATGGTGGGGAGTTTGGATTTGGAGCGGAAGTTGGGATTAGTACAAATAAACTTCATGCCAGAGGTCCGATGGGAATTAATGAATTGACTACTTATAAATTTAAAATCTATGGAAATGGACATATTAGATAGAAAATAATGCAATTCTTTTTAGAAATTGCAAATTTTATCAATTAAAAAGTGAAATTAAAGTTTAAATCGTTATTTTTTATGATATACTATCGGATAATATTTTTAAAGGACAAGAATAGTGCAGATTTATGTTGGAAATATGTCTTACGGGACAACAGAAGAGGGTTTGATGAGTCTATTTGCTCAGTATGGCGAAGTAGAGAGTGTAAAAATTATAACAGACAGAGAAACAGGTAGAGCTAAAGGCTTTGGTTTTGTTGCTATGAATGATGATAGTGAAGCACAAAAAGCGATAGATGAATTGAATGAGAAAGAGTTTGAAGGAAGAACACTTAGAGTTAATGAGTCTAAGCCAAAACCAAGAAGAACTTATAACAATAGATACTAGGAAGTCTTTTTAGAGATCGCTCTGTAGGGTTAGTTAATTCTAACTCTACATCTTTTCTCAGATGAATAAAATGATTAAAAAAGCTCTGTTGTTTATCACAGTTTTTTTAACTATTTTATATTTTTTACCTCAAAAGAAAGAGATTCAAACCAATTTTTATTTTTGGGAAAACTCTTTTAAGCTTACACATTTTGAAAATCAATTTTTACAAAAATTAAAAACTAAAAAACTTTATATTAAATTTTTTGATATTAGTTATCAGAAGTCTTTAGAATTTATTCCCACCACCGTTAATACAAAAAAAAACAGTTATGAGATAATTCCTGTTATCTATATTGAAAATCAAGTTTTTTTAAAAATTCAGAATTTAGATTCATTTATCTCAACTACAACCAAAAAAATTAAACAAAGAATCAAAAATTCAGATATAAAAGAGATTCAATTTGATTGTGATTGGTCACTAAAAACCAAAAAAAATTATTTTTATTTTTTAAAAAAACTTAAAAAATCTCTAAAAATTAAGATAAGTGCCACAATCCGCCTCCATCAAATCAAATATTATCAAAAAACTGGAGTCCCACCCATCGATTTTGGGGTTTTAATGTATTATAATATGGAATCAATATCTGATTATAAAAGTAAAAATTCTATCTTAAATAATCAAATTGCAAAAAAATACCACTATAATTTTGACTCCTATCCGCTGAAATTAAAAATTGCTCTACCTCTCTATTCTCAAGGAGTTCTTTTTAGATATGAGGAGATTGTACAAATTATTGAGGGAATTGAAAAAAAAGAGCTTTTAACCTCAAATTTTGAGCCACTTTCAAATAATAGATTCAAAGTTTTAAAAAGCCACTATTTTAAAGCAAGATATATCTATAAAGATGATATTATTAGATTTGAAAATTCAGATTTTCGTGATTTAAAAGAGGCAAGTGAGGATTTAAATAAACTTTTAAGCGATGTCGAGGAAGTTATTTTTTACAGGGTTGAAGAAAAATTTTTAAAAGGAATTGGGTATGAAAATTTACAAAATATTGTTAAGTGTTTTAATTAGTGCGATTTTTTCGCTTGAGGCTTTGGGGTGTGCGCATCTGACATCGCCGTTTGATGTGAGCAATGATGAGTTTAATTTTTTGGATAAAAGATTGGTTGAGGGGTTTGATGATGAGAGTTTTCTAACGATTTCAAATTCAAAGCACGGAAAATATTGGGATAGAGAATACAAGGATTCCAAGGAGTTGAGAGAGGAAAATATAGATGAGTGGTATAATTTTTTAGAGCAGAAATTCACAAAAAAAGATGTTGAGGAGTGGATTTACAGAAAGAAAAATCTTGATATTGATAAAAAAGAGGCTGTTAAGTATATGGCAATGGCTAAAAAATATCAAAAATATGTGAGAAGTTGGGGCAAAAAGCCAAAAAAAGCAGAGGTTAAAAAGGCGATTGAGATTTTAGATAGTGAATATAAAAAATCAAATAGCAAATTTATAAAGTTAAGATATAGTTTTTTGATACTTCGTCTAAAACATTATTATGGTTTTTATAAAGAGGTGACAACTCAAACTTACACCAAAAATTTAAAAGATGTAAAAAGTGTAGTTTTCGAGTGGATAGATTCATTGGTTGCGGGGGCTGAGAAAAAATTAAAAAACAGAGTCAAAGCAAGTTATCTTTTTGCTAAAATTTTCCAAAATTCAAAGACCAAAACCCACATAGGTTTTTATGATTTTAGTATCAAAAACGATATGGAATGGAATGAACTTATGGATATGTGCCAAAATAGCGATGAAAAAACTTTGATGTATGCGATTCGTGGATTGCAAGGTGGGGCAAATGGGATTGAGGAGCTGGAAAATATTTACAAAATCGACCCAGATTCAAAATGGTTTAATGTTATACTTTTTCGTGAAATTAAAAAACTACAATATCAATATTTTGCATTTAAAAATGAGTTGACAAAATTTAATTTGGAATATATTGTAAAATATGAGAATAAAAAATTGCAAACTACACTCAAGGCTAATAGTTTGAAAATTGCGAATTTGAAAAAAATATTGGAGATTGTGATAAAAGATGATAAAAAGAAAAATCTTTTTTTGACTAAGTTAGCTTCTAATTATCTTAATATTTTTCAAAATAATGACACAACAAAAATTCAAGATTTCACTTCACTAAAATCTAATAATGAGATTGAAAAAAATCAAATTAAACTGCTTTTAGCTATGCTAGATTTACTAAATCTAAAAACTGTTGATGAAAATATTGAGATAAAAATTGGAGATAACTATAATAGTTTTCTCAAAAATGGATTTGGCTCAAAAAATTATCTGGAACTCGTGAGGGGACTTTTGCCAAAGATGTATGACAAAGATAATTCTGCAAAAACTCATCTATTGCAAAATAATTTTGAACTCTCTCTCCCAACTCTTAAAAAAGATGAATATTTGAAAATCAAAAAGTTAGAATCAAAGCAAAATAAAAACTCTTTTGAAAAACTTATTATCTCTAAATATCAAGAATTAGGTGGTCTCAAAAAGGACAAAAAATTATATATAGAGGGGATTTTGAATCTCAAAGATGAAAATTTTAAACAAGCCAAAGAGTTATTTACTAAGATAGATGATAAAAAGATGTTGATTTTGCAATATAATCCATTTAATGCCACCAAATCAGGTACAAACAGAAAAAATGCAAAGAGAAAAACTAATTTGATAAAATTTATTGATACATTTACAACCGTTAAGGGGATTGCGACCAAAGACCCCTCAGCCGTTATGGATAATTACCTCTTAGCAAATGCCTATTATAATTTAAGCTCCTTTGGAAACTCACCAATGATTACTCGATTTTATCGTGCTACATCTGGAAATAGTTATGATGAATTTGATGAAGAACTTATTCAAAAAGCTATTAAATATTATAAAAATGCTTTAGAAAACACAAAGAAAAGTGAATTTAAGGCAAAAATCACCTATATGTTGGCAAAATGTGAATATAAAAATTTAATTATCAAAGAGAAAATTGAGTTAGATTATTCAAATCCAGATGATATGAAAGAGATGAGTGAATTTAATAAATATGTAAAAACCTACGGCTATGGAAAATATTTTGATAAAATCAAAAAAGATTATAAAGATACAAAATATTATAAAGAGGTGATAAAAGAGTGCGGAACTTATAATTATTATCAAAAGATAAAATAATATTTTACTTTTTAGGAGGCTGAAAAATGCAAACCATAGCTATTAAAGATTTAAAAAATAGTACATAGTATATTTGAGAATAATAGGGAAAAATATGACTGCTAGAATAAATAC
>JAOZPA010000188.1 GCA_029932985.1 Campylobacterales bacterium | reverse complement strand
AGGGGTTGAAAAAATTAGAGATTTAAGTCCTCACCGATAAATTATTTCTTGGAACTTAAAATTTATTTGTAGCTTTTCTGACCCCCAAAGTTTCATAATAGAGAATTTTACAAGGAATAGAAATGAGTTCAAAATTTTTTACAAATCAAGGCATCAATAGTTTAGAAAATAGGTTAAAAGATATTCTTACACATTATGAGATTAGAAATTTAGAATTTTTGATTGGTTATTTTAGAATAAGTGGATTTAAAAAAATTGCTTTATTGCTTGATAGGGTTGAAAAATTACAGATATTGGTAGGAATTAATGTTGATAAATTAACTCTTGATGCTAAAAATCAGGGTAAGAAATTTAATCTATTTGATTACGAAAAATTTAATCAAGAGTTTTGTAGAAATCAAGAGGCTATATTAGCAAAAGAGAATTATGTCATTGAGATTGACCAAAGTGTAAATCAATTTATTAAAATGATGGCTCAAAAAAAGCTTGAAATTAGAATATCGCAAGATAAAAACATACATTCAAAAGTATATATTTTAAGAGAGCAAGAGATTATAAAGCACGATAAAATGATAGAATATCGTGGTTCTGTGATTACAGGAAGTTCAAATTTGACAGAAAATGGATTGTCAAAAAATTATGAATTTAATGTAGAATTGAAATATAGCGATGATATAGAGTTTGCATTAAATGAGTTTAAAAATTTGTGGGCGGGAGCAATTGAGATAGAGGAATCTGATATTCAAACTATCAAGCGAAATAGTTATCTAAAAGAGTTAACGCCATATCAAGTTTATTTGAAATTTTTGATAGAGCATTTTGAAGATAGAATAGATTATGACCCCTCGGTTGCAAATGATTTGCCTAAAGAGTTTATGAAATTAGCTTATCAAATCGATGCAGTAAATGAGGGATTGTCAAAAATAAAAAAGCATAGTGGGTTTTTCCTCTCCGATGTAGTGGGGCTTGGCAAAACTGTTACAACCGCTATGATTGTAAAAAATCTTTGTTTTGAGACAAAAGGTCAAATATTAATTATCGCACCACCCTCAATCAAAAAGGAGTGGGAGGAAACTTTTAACAAATTTCAAATTGGTTCTTTTCGTCATTTTGAATTTAAATCTTATGGGGCTTTAGAGAAGATTATCGATACCCAAAATTTTGAAACTATTATCATTGATGAATCCCATAAGTTCAAAAATTTTTCAACTTCAAGATACAAAGAGTTGGAGAGAATTTGTAAAGAGCAGATAAATTATAAAAAGAAAATCATCCTCCTCTCTGCGACACCTTTAAATAATAAACCTCAAGATATTGCAAATCAATTATATCTTTTTCAGGATAAACGAAACTCAACCATCGATTCTCACCCAAATTTAGAGACTTTTTTTAGTGATATTGATAAAAAATATAAAGAGATTATTGGCAAAAAGAAAGATAACTTGGAGCTTACACAAAAAGAGCTTGAGGAGCTTGAAATATTATCAAAAAAAGTGCGAGATGATATTTTGAGAGAGGTGATGGTTAGACGGACACGAACTGATATTCAAACAAATGATACTTATGCGAAAGATATTAAGGAGCAGGGGTTAAATATTCCAAAAATTAATCCAATTGAGGAGATTGAATATGAGCTTGATGATAATTTAGTTAAAATTTTTGATAAAAGTATTGATTTATTGACAAATGAAAAAACTGGATTGCAATATTATAGATACAAAATATTGACTTTTTTAAATGAAAAAGGGGGGAAAAAATATGGTAGAATTCAAAAGGAGTTTATAAAGTTAAGTTCGGAAGCATTAGCTAAACTTATGCAAACTATGCTAATTAAAAGATTGGAAAGTTCGTTCACTGCTTTTAAATCCACACTCAGTAAACAAAAGCGAAATTTACACTATTTGATAAATATGTTTAATAAAGGTGAAGTTTTTATCCCCTCAAAGCATTTTAAATTATATGATTTAATAGAGCAAGATGAAGATAATTTTACAAACAAAATTGAAGAGAATTTACTAAATGAAAAGATGAAAACTTATGAGTCGAGTGATTTTTATGATGAATATTTGGAAAAACTTCAAAGTGATTATTTGATACTTGAAGAGTTGGTAGCTTTATGGGAAAATGTAGATTATGACCCAAAATTAGAAAAATTTAAAAATATTTTGGATAAACATAAAAATGAAAAAATTGTAGTATTTACAGAGTCAAAACAAACCGCTTTATATCTTGATGAAAAATTAAAAGATTATAAAAAAGTTTTAACAATTCACGGCGAAAATCGAGAAAAGAAACAAAATATTATTAGAGAAAATTTTGATGCAAATTATAAATTACAAAAAAATGATTTCAATGTAATTATCTCAACAGATACTTTAAGCGAGGGTGTAAATATGCACCAAAGTAATATTATTTACAATTATGATATTCCGTGGAACTCCACACGACTTATGCAAAGAATTGGTAGAATAAATCGGATAGGTACGAAGCACGAGCAAATATATATCTATAATTTTAAACCAACTGCTCAAAGTGAAGCATTGATTGAATTATCAAAAAAAGCATTTATAAAACTTCAAACTTTTCATCACACTGTTGGAGAAGATAGTCAAATATATTCAAAAAATGAAAAAGTTGGTTCGGTGTCATTATATGAGAGTGATATTGAAAAACCAGATGAGGAGTTGAAGTTTTTGGAAGAGATTAGAAATTTTAAACAATTTAATCCACAAAAATTTAATACTCTTTTTAAACTACCCAAAAAAGTAAGAGTTCAGCGAAAAAATGAAAATGTAAGTAAAACTTCGTTTGTATTTATAAAAAATTATGAATCTAAAAATTATTATAAGGTGAGTGAAAATAGTTGTGAAGCGATAAATTTTCTAAAAATGGCAACACATTTAAAAACTAATCCTGATGAAAAAGCTTTTTTGCCTATCCAAAATTATCACTATCAGCATATAAAAAAAGCTATGGAATTTTATGAAAATGAGCTAAATAAAATAGTTCAACAAACTACAAATATAAATGTAACACATAAAAATGATAAACAAGCTATTAGATTTTTTAAATCTTGGCGAGATAAGGGTTTTGTGGAAAATGATATATTTGAAATTTTTCTAAAAGTTTTAAAAGAGGGAAAGTTTCAAAATTTGAGTAAAAATATAATTGATATTTCAAAAAAGTTTCAAAATTCAGAAATAACAAAAGAGATTATGGAATTGCAAGAAAAATACAATTTAATTAATCAAAATTCCAAACAAAATGAACAAATTAAAACAAAAATAGATATAATCCTAAGTGAGACATTTGTTTAAAAATAGGGGTAATTTATGGATATTAAAAAATTTTTACAATCAAGCTACAAAAAAGAAAACTTTATAGA
>JAOZPA010000064.1 GCA_029932985.1 Campylobacterales bacterium | reverse complement strand
AAAAAATGCAAATGAGTTTAGAGATTGGGACGATTGATATTCGTGATAATGAAGTAGCAACTTTTATTAAAGGTAAAAGTGTTGATGAAATTAAATTGATGTTTATTAATCTTTTGAAAAAAGAGATTAAGCAAGATAGAGTATTTGAGAATGATTTAGATAAAAGGCTTAGAAATTTGAAGGTGATAAATCCTGAGAAAGGAAAAAGAGTTAAAGAGGCGATATATTCATTAAATAGGAAATTAGAGCCGTTGAAAATGGTGGATTTACAACAAAATAAAGATAATTATTTTAAGAAGAAGTTTGTTTTATGAGTGTGAAAATATATATTGATACAAATATTTATCTAAATTCGATACTAAATAGGGATAAAAATATCTCAAGGGATATGTTTATTTTTTTGAGTGAAATGGATGTGGAGTTGTATCTTAATGATTTGTCAATTATGAATATTCACTATATTATCAGAAAAAAATTTGATAGGGATTTTATCAAAAAAGAGTTAAAAATGATACAATCAGAGCATAATTTGGTTTCGATTGATAGAGAAATTATTGAAAATGCTTTGGATAGTGAATTTAAAGATTTTGAAGATGGTGTGCAATATTTTTGTGCTAAAAGTGTGAATGCTGAACTTATTATTACTGATAATAAAAAAGATTTTAAACATTCTGAGATAACTATTATTTCGGCAAGAGAGTTTTATGAAAAATATATGAGTTAAATATAGGAAGAGTATATTTGTTGTAAACGGTAAAGGATGACAGAATGAATTGGTATGTGGCACATATAATTATGTATGTGAAATTTAAAGATGAGATTCAAGATAGCTATCCTATTTGGGAAAATATGATTTTGATTAGTGCGGATAGTGATGAAGAGGCGATGGAAAAAGCAATTAATCGGGCAAAAGAGGATGAGGGGGATTGTGAGGGTTCGTTTAAATGGAATGAGCGAGAGGCTACTTGGTGTTTTGGTGGAATTAGGAAATTAATAAGTTGTGAAGATTTTAACCAAAAACCAACCTCAGGCACAGAATTAAGTTATAATGAAATGATTATCAATAAAAAAGAAGATTTTGAAAAATTAATTAATGGAGATGAAGTTTTAATAAAATATATCAACTAAAATAAAATTTCCGTTCGGGGTTGTTAGTCCAAAATTAAAAATAGAGGAGAATTATGAATCCATTTAAAGAGCTTAGTTTGAAAATTTACATCCTTTTTTCGCTCATTTTATTTGTAGCGATTTTGGGGTGGTATGAGTATTATTCCCATCTTAGGCATTTGGAGAATGAGTTTGACAAACTTTTTCCTTCGATTTTTAAGATTGGTGAAACTTTTTGGGAGTATGCCACAGTGGCGGATAGGCGGACTGGGGAGTTAAAACTTTTTACAGATACGATTGCTAGTATGAAAATTTATCTGGTTAGTATCTCAATTTCAGCTTTTCTGGGGAGTCTTTTTGGTTTGGTAATGGGGCTTTTTCCAATTTTTCGTGCGATTTTCTATTATTTCATCAATTTTTTGGCAAATGTTCCACCATTAGCGATTTTACCAATACTTCTGATAATGTTTGGAGTTGGTTTTATCTCAAAAATTGCTCTCATCTCAATTGGGATTTTTCCCGTGATAACATTAATGATTTACAATGAAGTCATCAGCACCCCAAAAGAGGAGTTGGTAAAAGCTCGAACTTTGGGATTTAGCAATTTTGAGTTGGCTTATAAAATCATTTTGCCAAAATCTCTGCCCTCCATCATCGAATCCATCAGAGTGGTCAACGGCACAGTTTGGCTTCTTCTCATCGCTGCCGAAGCGATAAGTGCAACTCAGGGTCTGGGTTATAGAATATTTTTGGTGCGAAGATATATGTCGATGGATGTGATTTTTGGATATGTGCTATGGATTGTGGTTTTGGCATTTTTGATAGATTTTATCTTAAAAACTTTCAATAAAAAATTGTTTCCGTGGTATATTAAAAGGGATTAAAGCCCCTCACCGAAATTCATTTATCGGCTTGGGGACGATTTTAAAGGGTGAGAAAAGAGTATTTTTGGTATTATCATATCTCAGATAATAATATTAGAAAAATTCGTTATATAAAGGAAAATAGATGAAGAGATTGGTTTTGGTTTTATTATTGGCAGGTTCGTTATTTGCTAAGGATAGTTTTAAGGTTGCATGGAGTATCTATGCTGGTTGGACACCGTGGGCTTATGCTTCACAGAGTGGAATTGTGGCAAAGTATGCTAAAAAAGAGGGAATTTCGGTTGAGTTCAAGCGGTTAGATTATCTGCCAAGTATTGAGCTTTATACAGCTGGTGAGTATGATGGTTGTGTGATGACAAATATGGATATGTTGGCGATTCCTTCGGTTGGGGGCAAAAAAAGTGAAGTTTTGATTATTGGTGATTATAGTGATGGCAACGATGCGATTATCAGTAAAAAATATAGGACTCTTGATGAGATTAAAAATAAAAAAATCTATCTTGAGGAGTTTTCGGTGAGCCACTATCTTTTTGCAAAGGCATTGGAAAAGTTGGGGGTTAAAGAGAGAGTTGGTCAAGTGGTAAAGGCTAGTGAAGCGGATATTGCGACTCTGTTTTTGAGCGATAGGTCGGTAACTACTGTGGCTACTTGGAATCCGATTGTGATGCAACTGATGAATGACCCCAAAGCGACGAATCTTTTTGATTCAAGCCATATCCCTTATGAAATTTTGGATTTGATGGTGGTTGCAAAGGGAAGTGATAAAAGGTTTAAGAAAGTTTTGAGAGATGTTTGGAATGAAGTATTGATAATTATATCTGATAAGGAAAATCCACGACATAATGAAGCGATTGAATATATGGCAAAGATTAGTGGATGTACTAATGCAGAACTTTATGCTCAACTTAAAAGCACCTATTTTTTTTCCGAGCAGGAGGAGCGAGATTTTAGAAATAGCAAAAAACTTGTGCAAACTATGGATAGTGTAAGAAATTTTTTGTTTAATAGAGGACTTTATGGTGATTTGAAAAATGTTGATGCAGTTGGTATGAAATTTAGAAATTCCACTTTAGGAAGTACCAAAAATATTCAAATTGAATGGTAAGCCAAAAAAAATCTAATTTAATCAATGAGATATGCTATAATATCAAAAAAATTAATTTCAAGGGAGAGAAAAGATGGGAAGAGCATTTGAGTATCGAAAAGCAGCAAAAGAGAAAAGATGGAGCAAGATGTCTAGGATTTTTCCTCGGCTTTCAAAATCCATAACAGTTGCGGCAAAGAGTGGGGGAAGTGACCCCGCTATGAATCCAAGGCTACGAAGTGCTATTTTGATGGCGAAGGCTGAGAATATGCCAAAAAATAATATTGAATCAGCTATCAAGAGGGCAACCGATAAAAATTTTGATTCAATATTGGAGGTTTCATTTGAGGGTAAGGGGATTCACGGTGTGCTAATTTTTGTAGATTGTGCGACCGATAATAATACCCGAACTGTGGCAAATGTGAAAAATCATTTCAAAAAATGTGATGGTGAAGTTTTAAATAATGGCTCATTGGAGTTTATGTTTAGTCGAAAAACGGTGATTGAGTTTGATAAAACTGATGAGATAGATTTGGAGGAGTTGGAGCTTGAACTGATTGATTTTGGGCTTGAGGAGATTGAGGAGGAGGCTGGAAAAGTCTATATTTATGGGGATTATAGTAGTTTTGGTGAGTTGACGACCGCTTGTGATAAGTTAAAACTGGATATAAAAAAAGCGACTCTTCAACGGATTGCAACAAATCCCGTAGAGTTTAGTAATGAGCAGATAGATGATATTGAAAGGATTATAGACAAACTTGAAGAAGATGAAGATGTGCAAGTTGTTTATACAAATATCGCCTGATGAAAAAATTTAATTCAATTAACCTACCGCAAAAGTTGGTAGAAAATTTGTCACTTTTGGGTTATGAAACTATGACCGAGATTCAAGAAAAAGCGATTCCCGAAATTTTGAACTCTCACGATGTTATCGCCCAAGCCAAAACAGGAAGTGGAAAAACTGCAACTTTTGGGATAGGAATTCTTTTGCAAATAGATGTGAAAAATTTTGACCCACAAGCTCTCATCATCTGCCCCACACGAGAGTTAGCAAGTCAAGTCACCAAGGAGCTTCAACGAATTGCGAGATTTATTCACAATATCAAAATCCTAAATTTGACGGGTGGAGTTGGCAAAAAAGGGCAAATCCACTCACTCAGATACGGTGCGCATATTATAGTAGGAACTCCGGGGCGATTAGCTGACCACCTTCGTATCAAATCTTTAAACTTGCAAACTGTCAAAATATTGGTGCTAGATGAGGCTGATAGAATGCTCGATATGGGATTTATAGAGGTAATTGAGGAGATAATTGCACGAACCCCAAACGAAAAACAAACTTTGCTTTTTTCAGCGACTTTTGACGAGAAAACCAAAAAATTAGCAAAAGGGATATTGAAAAATCCAATAGAGGTAAAGGTGGATTCAAGCCACTCACCGAAAATTATAAAACAGCAATTTTTTCAAACTAGCCAGAAAAATGACACTACTAAAAAATTACTACATCATTATAGACCAAGCTCTTGTCTGATTTTTTGCAATACAAAGATTCAAACTGAAAAAGTGGCAGATGTTTTATATGATGAGGGATTTTCAGTGATGGCGATTCATGGAGATTTGGAGCAAAAGGAGCGAGATGAAGTTTTGTTGCAGTTTGCAAATGGAAGTTTTTCTATTTTGGTAGCAACAGATGTAGCGGCTAGGGGACTGGATATTGATGATATAAATGTGATTATAAATTATGATTTGCCACGGGAAAAGGATGTTTATACTCATAGGATTGGACGAACTGGTCGAGCTGGAAAAGAGGGGATAAGTTTGTCACTTTTTAATCGAAATGATTCTTTCAAGATAGATGAGATTAGGAAAAAAAATGAGATTGAGATTATTGAGATAGATTCACTAGAGGTTAAAAATCTTGAGATTCTAAAACCTGTAAATCAAACTTTGTGCATTGATGGCGGTAAGAAAGATAAATTAAGTGCTGGTGATATTTTGGGAGCGATTACCAAAAAATTGGGAATTGAGGGTAAATATGTGGGTAAGATTGATATTTTTCGATTTAAAACCTATGTGGCAATTAATCAGAAAGTGATTGATGAAGTTTATGAGGGGCTAAAAAATAATCCAATAAAAGCTAGAAATTATAGAATTTGGAAAATGGATTAACCATTTCAGAAAAAAAGATAATTGATAGGGGTGCTTTGCCCAATAGTGAGCCAAATATGCTATAATGTCGAAAAAATTTATCAGAGGATAGAGATGAAAAAGATATTAGCTATTTTGCTTTTTTTTAATATTATCGCTTTTGGGCATCCGCATATGTTTGTGAGTATTAATTTGGATATTGAAAATGAGGGCAAAGATATTCATAAGGTGGGGATTGAGTGGGTTTTTGATGAGATGAGTTCGTCGATGTTGATTATGGATTATGATAAAAATCGTGATAAAAAGTTTAGCAAAAGTGAGAGTGCAGATTTTAAGAAAAATGTTTTTGATACCTTGGGTGAGTTTAGTTATTATACTCATCTGAAAGTTGATAGCAGAAAGATAAATCTGAAAAGTTTGATTAAAAATGTTACTTTGAAGATGAGGGGGCATAAATTTGTAGTGAGTTATTTTCTAGATTTGAGTCACATTAATGTAAAGAAAAGCTTGAATTTAGGTTTTTGGGATAGGGAATTTTATAGTTCAATGGAACTTATGGGTAAAAATGTAAAATTAAAAGAGAAAATTCCATTTAAAATTGATGAAATTCAGGATGATATTTATCTAGGTTATATTTTGAAAGTGAAAAAATAATGGAGTGGTATGGAGATATTTTTCGATATTTTACCAATCTTCAGCAACAATTTAACTCTATAATCTCCTCACATTTTAGGGAACTTGAAAATGAGATGAATTTGTGGGCTATTTTTGTGATATTGTCAATCTCTTTTATTTATGGTATAATCCATGCTTTAGGTCCAGGACACGGAAAGGCATTGGTGGCTTCCTATTTTTTGTCAAACAAAAAGAGGTATCGAGAGGCATTTAAGATAGGTTATCTTATTTCGGCGATTCACGCAGTTTCAGCTTTGAGTATCACTTTGATTATATATTATGTTTTGGAAACTGTGCTTTCTCGTACTTTTGCCCAAACATCTGAATATATGATGAAATTTTCTGGGGCATTGATTGTTTTAGTAGGAATTTATCTATTTTTTGAACACTACAAAAAGCAAAAGGTTAAAAGCGAAAAATCAATATATGCTTTAGCTTTTTTTGCAGGAATTGTGCCGTGTCCAGGGGTAATGATGGTAGTTTTGTTTTCCATATCGATGGGGAAACTCTATATAGGAATAATTGCGGCGATTCTAATGAGCTTAGGAATGGGATTTACAATTTCACTAAGTGCGATAATGGCAACTTTCGCCAAAAATAAAGCACCATCTATTATTGCAACTTATATTCCATACATTGGGAATAGTTTCATCATTTTGTTAGGTTTGTATCTTTTATTGTCATAAAAATACAAATATAAGAAAAATAAAATTTAAAATATTATATAATAGTATTTTAAAATAAAAAAAAAGTTAATTTTAACAATAAAAACTATATTTTTAAGTTTAATTATAGTTCATTAAAGGGATTTATTTTATGGCAGGTTCATCTATAAAAGAGAAAATAACACATCAAAGTAGGTTGTGGGTCAGAATGCATAACCATAGCAAAACACTACTTAAAGGTCAAGATTTGAGTGAGGCGATGGAGTTATTAGAAACCCCAGAGGCTAAGTTTTTGTTGAAAAACGAGGTAGATTTTATCAAGGCTAGTAGCAGAAATGCAACCAAAAAAAGGGTCTTAACTACATTTGTTGTTTTATCCGTTCTTAGTGGAGGAGTTTATTATATGATTAATAAGCCACCCCAATCTGTGGCAATTAAAAAAATAGAAGAGCCAAAAATTGAAAAAATTGTGGAGAAGCCAAAAGAGATTTTGGATCAAAATAGTAGTATTGTAAAGGTAGAGAAAGAGCCTCAACCGCTTAAAGATAGTAAATCTATCACACAAGCAAAAGAGGAAAAGGTGGAGGAAAAAATTGAGGAGAAGATAGAGGTAGTGGAGGTAGAAAAACCTACTGAACCGATAATTGAGCATACCGTAGTCCCCTCAGCGAATTTAGAAAATTCTCCATTGGCTCAGAAATTTATTTTGGCTAATGAAATCTCAAAATCTGAGGTAGCGGAAAATGATAAAAAAATTATTTTCAATGCTCTTTATAATTTGTCGTTAAAAAGTATATTTACCCACTCACTTAAAAAAAATAATGGAATGATTTTAAGTAGAAATAGATTTTTGACTTTTGGTGAAAATGGAACTGTAATAGTGTGGGATAGTAAAAATAAAACAAAACTGCATACGATAAAACAGAAAGGGATTAAAAGTTTCAAATTAAGTCCTAATAAAAATTATCTTGCGATTATCGATAGAAATAAAAAACTTAATGTTTTGGATTTGAAAAAAGGTAAAAGGATTTTAACTCTCAAAAGTTCCCCTGTTAAGGATTTTATTTTTAGTCCGAATAGTAGAAAAATATTTGTATGGAGCAAAAAGAAAACTCTTGCAGTTTGGAGGCTTAGTAAACTAAAGCAACTTGCTACTTTTAAATCTAAAAATGAAATCAAAGGTATAGATTTAAATTCGGATGCTAGTCGTCTTTTGATTCATAATAGCAAAAATGAGATAATTCTTATAGCGATGGAGTGGAAGAAAAAAAGAGTTAGGCTAACTATACAAAATGAAAATAAAATTTTGGGTGCAACTTTTAGTAAAAGAGGTGATAGGATTTTAGCTTTTTCAAATAAAGATATAACTGTTTGGAGTGCTAAAAAAGAGAAAAAGATATTAACCATAGAGGGTGATATTGCAACAGCGAAGTATAGTAAAAATGGCACTAAAATTGTAGCAACTACAAAAAACAATGAATTGAAAATTTGGGATTATCAGGGTAAAGAGATTTTGACAATCAATGCAGATTCCCCAATTCACAAAATTCAATGTATTAATAATTCAACTAAATTTTTATTTTACACAGATAAAAAAGCGATTGTTTATGATATGGAAAAGAAGCAAAATATTTTAGTGATAGAAAATGAAAATAACCATTTTTTCAAAACTAATAATAGATTATTAGCTAGTGGACACGATGAGAGAATTGAATTTTTTGATATACATAGTGGTGAAAAACTTTTTAATATCTATCATCAAAATAGTGTTACTGGTGTAGATTTTCGAGGAGATAAAATTATCACTTTTGATAATAAAGATACGAGATTATGGCAAAAAAGTTCATCAAATAATATTATGAATTTCAAGATAAACTCTAAAAATGATTTCTACCTCTCAAATGATGCTAAAAAAGTTATAAGCAAGACAAAGAAATTTTTTCTACTTCATTATCATTATAATGTAAAAAAGCCAAATTGGTTTAAACATACAGGGGTCAAAGGGGCAGCTTTTAGTCAAGATGACAATAAAATTTTGAGTTACAATAATAATCAAATGATTGTTTGGAATAGAGCCAAAAAAATTAAAATCTCTACCATAAATACTGGAAAAGGTAGTTTGCAAAAAGCTTTATTTGTCTCCGATGATGTTATTGTGGTAGTTAAAAATAGCTACATCTCTTTTTGGAATATTAAAGATAAAAAGCGAATTATCAATATGAAACATCTTCCAACTATCTCAGATATTCAAGTAACTCCAAAATCCATAGCGATAATGGATAAAAAAAATATTACGATAATTGATGTCGAGAGCAAAAAGCGGATTAAATTAACTCATACTGAGGCAAATAAAATCTATTTTAGCAAAGATGGTGAGAAATTATTTACAGCAGATTCCTCTAATATCAAGATTTGGAATGTCAAAGATGGTACAAAAACTTCTGAGATAAAACTTCCAGCTCAAAATCTAAGAAGTGATAGTTTAGGTAAGCTTTTTGTAGGTTTTGACAAAAATATAGTCTCTTTATACGATTCAAATGGTAAAGTGATTTTGTCTTATGCTCACAAAGATGATGTGATTGAGGCTAAATTTAATATAGATGAAAATGCGATTATCAGCTATACAAAAGGAGCAAAGGTTAAAAAAACTATACTTTTTAACCAATCTACTAAAAAAGAGAATTATCCTATAAAAGTTCAAATGCAAAGTGGAACAAAATTTGAAAATGATAAAATTAAATCTCTTTCAAGCGATGACTGGACTGGACTAAAACTAAATTAATGATAATCTACATACATGGCTTTTCCAGCCATGGCATTAGTTGCAAAGCTAAAATACTAAAAGAGGGTTTAATAAAATTTGGAGTTATCTCCCCCTCTCTTTCATATATTCCTGATTTAGCAATAGATACTTTAAAGCAATTGATAAATTCCTATTTAAAATATGAAAAAGTTTATCTCATAGGCTCATCCCTAGGAGGATATTATGCCCTCTACCTATCAGATTACTTCCAAATTCCTGCTATATTAATCAATTCCTCACTCAATCCATCATCTAGTCTTAAAAAATATTTAGGTAATAAAAACATAAATTATTATGATAATAGTACCTTTGAATGGAATCTAAAGCACCTAAAACAATTAAGAAAATATAATATTCAAAATATTAATTCTAATCTATATCTACTTTTAACCCAAAAAGGCGATGAAATTTTAAATTATAAAGAAGCAGTAAGAAAATTAAAAGACTCACAACAACTCATTAGAGAGGGAGGTAATCATAGATTTGATAACCTTGAAAATGAAATAATATCTATAAAAAAGTTTTTAGAAAAATCTTTACTAAATACCTGATAAATTAATTTTGCCAAGTCCAAAAACAGTTGATTTCCCCACACCGATAATTTCGCCAATTTTGAGTAGTTGATAACTTTTTTCATCAAGATTTTTAAACTCAATTTGTCCCATAATTCCGCCAATATTCATTTTACTCTCTTGCCTATTTGAATATCTATTGAAATCTACAAAACGAATATCTTTTGAAACTATCTCATATTCTGGGTAAAAATCCAATCTTCTACTATTGCTATTTTCAAGCTCACTCAACCGATATTTAATTGATTTGACTATTGTTTCCAATTTTATATCACCTCTAGCAAAACGATTATTCTCTTTTATCCGAAGTGGTGTTATAAATTTCAGTTTCACATTTTTTATATAATTTTCGTTTGGGGTCATAATCAACTCTTCACACCTTGATAAATCAAAATCCAGCCCATCAAAAATTGACTTATCATTACACTTCACCTCTAAAATTTTGAATTTAGCACGATTACTTCCAAGCCCATTCTCCTCAAGCATCTTTTTAACCGCCATCAAAACATAAGGCAAATCCTCACTCATCTCTTCAAAAAGATAGAGAGAAAACTCAAGTTTATCCAGACTCAATTCAAAATCAAGCCGAAACTTATGAATAGTATTTTTTTCTTCATAACACTCAAAATAGAGGCAATTTTTACGAGCAAAACACCCCTCACAATTATAAGATGGATTAACGCAAACCACCTTTTTCATCGCATACCCCAAAGCTCCCCGAATGGCTGAACCTATGAAAAATGGATACCGAAAATCTGTACTCTCCGCCCTAAAATAAAGTTTTTTGTATTTCATTAAATTTTTCTCCTATTTTAATTGTTGAATTCTATTTTTTATAGGGATTAAACTTTTAATATCCACTTGTTCAAAAGAGTATTTTCGTAATTGTGGGATATTATATTTTTGAGTTTTATATAAACAAAAATTTTGATGCTTATCTTCATAATATCTTTTACAAGGAGAAATTTTTCCATCACGACAATATTTATATAAGATATCTTTAGATAAAATATTTTGAATTTCAACTAAAAACCTTGTTAATAAATCTTTTCCTTTTGTTATTTTTAAAAGTGTTTCAAATGATTTAAGTAGTTCAAATTTATCTACTACTTCATTTATTTCTAGATGTATTTTTAACTTATTTATAGATTGTAAATATAAATCATTAATCAAAGTTTCTTTTATTTTATTATAAAGTGAAGAAACTGGAACATTATTTATTAATCGTTTAGAGCGAATACTAGAATCTAAAATTTTATAAAGAATTTCATTATTGACAAAATAGCTTTCAATTGAATAAAAATCAAGTATAAAAAGTATTGGACTTTCTATTAAATTATCTTCATACTCTCTAAAATCTCTATCAATTAAACCTAATATATGGGGAATATATTCTAAATTTTCCTCTTTTGCAAAATTCTCAATATCTAACATTAACTTTTCAATAGCTAAGTTTCCCTCTTTTCCAATCAAATTTCCAATTGGTGTTATTTCACAATCTTTCTCTATATTATCAGATAAATATTCGTAAATATAATCATATTCACCTTCAACAATAATTAGTGGTTTTCCAATTTTTGCATTATTCAGAATATCTGCATAATTATAAAAATATGTAAATTCCTCTCTACTCATAAGTAGCCTCAGGTTCAATACCTATAACACTTTTAGAATATTTTCTTACAACTAAAGGGCTGTGAGTTGCTACAATAATTTGAGAATTTGGAGCAAGTTTTGCAATAACTGATAATATTTTAACTTGCCAATTAACATTTAAAGATATTTCAGGTTCGTCAATTAAAATAAAATCTTTTGTTTCTCCAATTAATAAAATAGTTGCTAAAAATGTAAGCATATGTCGCTCACCACTTGATAATTTATCTAAAGAGTGTTTTGAATTTTTATCTTCAATATAAATTTCATTATTCTTAATTACTATTTTTTTATCATAAAGTAAATATTCATTAAACTCATATATAAACTCTTTTATTTTTTGAAATATTTTAAATTCATCATTTAATGTTTCAAGAATATTAACAAGCATTGAGTATCTTAATTGCTGTGATTCAAGTTTATCTATATGATTTATATCTTTTTCTAAAAACTCTATATCTTTAATTAAATCATCAGGAAAATTATCTATCTCTTTTGAAGCCTCAATAATCAAATTTTTATTATCTAAAAGTTTTTCTATATCTAGCTCTTCACATATAATTTCAACATTGTGATTTATATTTTGTGAAATTGTTTTAAGTAATGCTTCAATAATTTTACTTTTAGTTACTCCTAATGTATTTTGATATTTATATAAAAGTAATTCTTTTATCATATTAATTTCAATATTTGGCAAATAAATATTTTTTTGCTTATCAAGTCTTTCTATTTCATAATCTTTTCTACTTGAATCTGTTTTATCTTTATTGTTCAAATAATAATATAAATCTTTTGATAAAGTTTTTGAAAAATTATCAAAATCTTCAAAATTATCTTTATATTTTTTTAGACTTTTGCTATTTTCAAAAAATTTCCATAATATATATTTATCTATAAATTTACTTTTACTATGGATTCCTCTACCTATACCAAGTAAAATTGAGTTACGACATAAATTTTCACCCCAATCATAACTATTTTTTGCTACTTTTTTTATAAAAATACTATTTTTTGCTTTATTAAAAAAATCAATTTTTATATTTTTAACATTGTATTTTATTAAAATAGTTTCATCTTTTGCAAAAATAGCATATAAAATTTCTAAAAAAGTTGTTTTACCAGACCCATTATCACCAAAAATACAAATTACATTTGATTCATAAAATTCTAATTTTAATTTCTGGTTTTCTAAAATAAATCCATCTATCTCTATACTTTTTAAATTAATCATTTTATAACCTCACACAA
>JAOZPA010000006.1:30727-37406 GCA_029932985.1 Campylobacterales bacterium | reverse complement strand
GCTGGTCTCATAAGCCGGAGGTCGAGGGTTCGAGTCCCTCTCTTGACACCATCTTCAATTTAATCTAAATATTTTTATCTATATAGAATTTTCGTGCAGGGTTGTTAAACCCTATTTAACTTATAATGATGATTTTTAGTTGTCTTTTTTTATTTTAATACTTTTAGCTTTTCTGCCATCTCCTCACTGCTAGGAAAATATTTAGCATAATCATCAGGAAGATTTTTTAATGTTTGATAACTTCCCACTCCTATAGGTTGATTAACATCTTTTAGTGTATATTCAACTATTGTTCTATCTTTTTCTTTACAGATAATAATTCCAATAGATGGATTTTCATCTTCCAATTTCACTTTATCATTTAACAAAGAGAGATAAAATTGCATTTTTCCTGCATATTCAGGTTTGAATTCTCCTATTTTTAACTCAATAGCTACAAGTGATTTTAATTTTCTATGATACAAGAGTAAATCAATAAAAAACTCTTTTCCATTAATTTCTAATCTGTATTGATTGCCTATAAAACTAAAATAACTACCCATTTCTATTAAAAATTTTCTTATATTTTTAATAATATCATTTTCAAGTTCTCTCTCTTTATGGTCTTCATCAAGTTCTAAAAAATCAAATATATAATTATCTTTAACAGCAAATTTTGCCTCTGCAATATCTGCTTTTTTTACTGTTGTTTTAAAATTAGTTTGATTAATAGCAAATTTTTCATAAGATTTATTTTCTATATGATTCAAAAGTGTTCTATATGACCAATTAGACCTAGAGGTCATTTTAAAATAATATTCCCTTTGCAAATTATCTTTACATTTTTGCATAATGGCTATATTATGAGACCAACTGATTTCTGAAGACAGTGTCTTCAGTTTTTGATTATCATTATATGAAACATAAAAATTTCTCATATGCCAAAGATTTCTTGCTGAAAAACTTTTATTTCCTACAAATTCATTTTGTAAATCAAGAGCAAGATTTTCAACAATAGATTTTTTCCAATTATGCTTTTTTTGTCTATCAAGAATGGTTTTACCAATCTCAAAATAGAGATTAATAAGTTGACTATTAATCTTTTTAAGTGCCTCTATTTGAGTTTTATAAACTTTATCTTTTATCTCTAAAAAAAAAGATTTATAATCTTCTGTATTATTTAGCAAACTGTTTTTGTTCATAAGTATTATCTTTAATTTATTATATATTCACATTAAATTATAAAATGATTAAGGTGCATTGCCCAACACTCATCACTATTTTCTATAATCTCGGACACATCTTGCGAAATTTTTATCATTTTTATCATTCCATCTATTGTAGCCATATTTAAACAAAACTCCCCAAGCATTTACTTTTTCATTTGGTTTTACGACACTGCTTGATGACCAGTAATAGACTTGCTTTGACTCAAATACGGAATGGATTGTGGGGTGGACAGAATTTTTATCGGTGATTGAGACTAGTTCATCTATGTTTGGCAATCGCCAATCGGAGAAACCTGCAAATTTTAATTTTTGACAATATTTTTTAGAACTTCGCCAACTTCTTTTTTTATTATCATCGGATTTTTGCCACATCATTTTGGTTGCATTATCTATCACAACTCCATTGTTCACATCAAATCTTTTAGCCTCAACTAAAGATACAAATAATACACACATAATCATCATTTTATACATCACATCTCCTTAATAAAATCTTATTACAAATTCACTATGGGAGGCAAATTTATATTAAATTTATATAGTTTTTTATTTTATCTATAAATTCCTTTTAAAAAATCTAATTTAGAAACTAGTTCGATAGCTTAATTTGAAATTTATAAGCAATTTTATACTTTTTAAACAAATTTTTAGATAAAATGGGACAATATTTGAAATGTGAGGATGATATTTGTGAAAATAACAGGTAATGTATGGAAATTTGGAGATAATATAGATACAGATTTGATAATTGCAGCGAGATACTTAAACACTTCTGACCCTAAAGAGTTGGCAAAATATGTGATGAAAGATGCTGACCCCGAGTTTGTAAATAAGATGAACCGTGGTGACATTATCGTTGCAGGTGAAAATTTTGGTTGTGGAAGCAGTAGAGAACATGCCCCTATCGCACTAAAAGAGGCGGGGATTTCGGCAATTGTGGCTAAAAGTTTTGCTAGAATTTTTTATAGAAATGCGTTTAATATGGGATTGCCAATTTTTGAATTAAAAGAGAGTCAAGAGATTGCTGAGGGTGAAAAGATTGAGATAGATTTTGACTCTGGTGATATAAAAAATCAAATGAAAAATAGTTCATATAAATTTACACCAATTCCTGAGTTTATGCAGGAGCTTATAAATAGTGGTGGACTTATCAATTATGCAAAAAATGAGATGAGAAGGGATACTTTATGAAAAAATACAAGATAGCTGTTATCAAAGGTGATGGTGTTGGTCCTGAAATCATCGATGCCACTTTGCAAGTTTTGGATGCGGTGAGTGTCAATGAGGATTTTGAGCTAGAGTATGAAGAGTATTTGATGGGTGGAATCGCTTACGACATAACGGGTTCTCCATTGCCAGAGAAGACAATTAAGGGCTGTAAAGAGGCGAATGCGATTTTGTTTGGGGCAATTGGTGGTCCTAAATGGGATAATTTGCCACGACATCTGCGACCTGAAAGTGGACTTTTGAAACTTCGACAAGAGCTGGGAGTTTTTGCAAATCTGCGACCAACTTTGGTTTATGATGAGCTTGTAAATGCTAGTACATTAAAAGAGAGTGTTGTCAAGGGTGTGAATTTGGTGGTCGTTCGTGAGCTGACAGGTGGCATATATTTTGGCACACCACGGGAAAAAGGCGATGATAAAGCTTTTAATACTATGGTTTATGAGCGGTATGAGGTTGAGAGAATTGCAAAAATTGCTTTTGATTTGGCGATGAAAAGAGATAAAAAAGTTTGTTCGGTCGATAAAGCAAATGTGCTAGAGGTTAGTCAATTTTGGCGAGAGATAGTTATCGAGATTGCAAAGGATTATCCTGAGGTTGAGCTAACTCACATGTATGTTGACAATGCAGCGATGCAACTTGTGCGAGACCCTAAGCAGTTTGATGTGATTTTGACGGGTAACCTTTTTGGAGATATTTTGAGCGACGAGGCGAGTATGATTACAGGCTCAATTGGGCTTTTACCATCTGCTTCGATTGGGGGACGAGTGGGGCTTTATGAGCCAATCCATGGTTCTGCTCCCGATATTGCAAGGCAAGGAATTGCAAATCCAATCGCTACAATTGCCAGTAGTGCGATGATGCTTCGGTATGCCTTAAATGAAAATAGTGCGGCAACCAAGGTTGAAAATGCGATTATTAAAACTTTACAAGATGGATATAGAACAAAAGATTTATCACAGTTTAGGGCTAAAGAGGTTTGCTCAACGATTGAGATAGGTTCGATTATTGCAGGTTTTGCTTCAAAATAATGGACGAAACTTTGAAAAAAGCATTACTATTTGAATTTAAGGGTTTAAAAGAGGATGCTTTAAATCTCTACAAAGATATTTTAAAAAAAAATCCAGATTCAAGAGAGGTTAATTGGGCAATCAATCGAATAGCAGGAAACCGAAAAAAGTTTTTTAAAGTCAATACCCCCAAAAGAGATTTTTTTATCCATTGCAGAAGTGAAAATTTACCAAAGTTTGAAAAATGGCTCATAGAGACCTAAAAGATTTAATCGCTTCGACGGTTATTGAGCTTGATGGATTGGAAAAAAAAGGTTCAAATACACAGGGTGAAGTGGTTTTTTTGAGTTCATTAAAAGAGAGATTACATATTTTTTTTGAAGCTTTGCAAAGCGATGAGATGGTCGAGAGTGAAAAAAAATTGAGTGTTACAATTAATTATTTGGAGTATATGTTATCAATAATTGAGTTACAAATAAAAAAAGTTGAAAAAGGAAAATAAATGTTTGGAATGAGTTTTTTTGAGATTTTTATGATTGCAGTTATCGCTATCATTTTTCTAGGACCCGACAAATTGCCAGGGGCTATGATTGAGATAGCAAAGTTTTTTAAGCAAGTGAAGGGGGGACTCACATCGGCTAAAGAGACTTTCAACCACGAATTACAACTCGATGAGTTACGAGAAAATGCTCTAAAATATAAAGGTCAGATAGAAAATTCAGCTGGAGAGATGATGAAAACTGTGAAAATTGATGAGCTTGTGGATGCTAAAAATTCTATATCTAATAGTTTAAATGATTTAAAAGATATTACAGACCCCTCACCGATAAATGAACCAAAGAGTATTAGCGAGGCATTGGCAAAGAAAAAAGTATCTTTGGTTAAAACTGACAAAACAAAAGTCTCACTTGATAAAAAGAGGGATAGTTAATGTTAGAGGAGTTAAAACCACATTTAGAGGAGCTTAGAAAAAGATTAGGTATCTCTGTGGCGGTAGTTTTTGTGATGTTTTTTGTGATGTTTGCACTTTGGGAACCAATTTTAAGTTGGATGATAGCTCCACTTGAAGATGTTTTGCCAAAGGGGAGTGATGTAATTTTTACCAAGGTTCAAGAACCATTTTTTACAGCGGTAAAGGTTGCATTTTTCTCATCATTTATAGTTTCATTGCCAGTTATTTTTTGGCAACTTTGGCTTTTTGTAGCCCCAGCCCTCTACGAAAATGAGAAAAAATTGGTTATCCCATTTGTAACTTTTGCTACAAGTATGTTTCTTATGGGTGCTGCATTTTCCTACTATGTGGTTGTACCTTTAGGTTTTGATTTTCTCATAAACTTTGGTGCAAATTTATTTAAGGCTATGCCAAGTATTGGAGAATATGTAAGCTTTTTTACCAAAATAATTTTTGGTTTTGGAGTTGCATTTGAGCTACCTGTTATGACTCTATTTTTAGCCAAAATGGGATTAGTCACCGATAGAACTTTAAAAGATTTTTTCAGATATGCAATTGTAATTATTTTTGTTTTATCAGCTCTTTTAACTCCGCCAGATGTAATCACACAATTTTTGATGGCTGGACCATTGGTGATTCTTTATGGTGTTTCCATTCTTATAGCAAAAGCTGTAAATCCAGATATTCCCTTAGATGATGATGAAGATGACAAAAAATCTTAATCAATCTCTAACAAGTTCCTATAACTATAAGCTCCCTCCCGAGCTTATAGCGAACTCTCCTGCAACTCCAAAAGATAGTGCTAAACTTTTGGTTTATGATAGGGCAAAAAATCGGATTACCCATAGCATTTTTCGAGAAATTTTAGATTTTATTCCAAAAGACACTCAGATAATTTTAAACAATACCAAAGTGATAAAAGCTAGAATTTTTGGCAAAAAACCAACGGGTGGCAAGATTGAGCTACTTTTGAACTCACCATTTAAAGATGATTTTTTGGTCTATATAAAAGGTAGAGTAAAAGAGAATATGAAACTTTTTTTTGAGGATTCTTTGGAGGCTGTGATTTTGAAATTAAATAATGACGGTACACGAACGGTCAAATTTTATCAAAAAAATCAAGAGTTGAATTTTGAAAAATTGGTTAAAGTTTTGGAAAAAATTGGTCACATTCCACTTCCACCCTATATTAATAGAGAGGATAATGAGGAGGATGAGACAAATTATCAAACCCTTTTTGCCCAAAATTATGGAGCGGTGGCTGCCCCTACCGCATCTTTGCATTTTACCGATGAGCTTTTAGGCAAACTCAAAAAAAATTTCAACACCTCCTATCTAACTCTTCACGTCGGTGCAGGGACTTTTAAACCAGTTGATGTAGCAAAGATAGAGGAGCATAAGATTCATTCGGAGTTTTTTGATATTCCCAAAGAGACAAAAGATGTGATAGATGGAGATGATAAAATTTTGGCAGTTGGCACGACGGTTACACGGACGGTGGAGTTTTATCATAAGTCTAAACTTTTAAGTGGAGAGGCAAATATATTTTTGCACCCAAATAGCAAACCAAAGAGGGTAAATTATCTGCTCACAAATTTTCATTTGCCAAAATCGACTTTGATAATGCTCGTGGCTAGTTTTTTGGGGGTTGACAAAACTTTGGAAATTTATGAGGAAGCGATAAAAAAAGGGTATAAATTTTACTCCTATGGCGATGCGATGCTGATTATTTAAAATAATTGGTCATTTTCTAACTTTAAACTAAAATCTTCATTAGATTTTAATAGATTTTAAATTATAATCATCAGACTAAAATTCGTGGGGGATTTATTGGAGTTTTTAAATATAGAATATATTTTTTTTATGTTACCACCTGCATTTGTATTTTTGTATTTTATCTTGGGAAAAAAGAGTGAAATTAAAAATATTTTTGACAAAGAGATACTTGAAAAATTAAAATTCAACAACAACACTATGGGGCAAAGAGAGCGGAATATTTTTCTGTTTTTGGCTCTTATGTTTATGATAATCGCTTTAGCTCGTCCTGTGGGTGACAAAGTCAAGATTAAACTTAACCAAATCTCTTATGATATTGTGGTGGGAATTGATGTGTCAAAATCGATGTTGGCAAAAGATGTCTATCCTAACCGTTTTCGTTTTGCAAAAGAGAAATTTAACCAGTTTGTGGATAATTTCAAAGATGCAAATATCGGTGTCATCGCCTTTAGCCAAGGTGCTTTTTTAGTTTCACCCATAACCGCAGACTCCTCTACTCTCAAATTTTT
>JAOZPA010000006.1:0-30627 GCA_029932985.1 Campylobacterales bacterium | reverse complement strand
TATCCTCTAATTTTATCTCTGATTTTTCTACTTATAGCTTTCTCTTCAGTCCCCAAAAGGCTACCTAATGGAAAATTTTTTACTTTGCTTTTGCTTACTATTATTTATAATACCAATTCACAAGCTCTATTTTTGGATTTTATGGATATAGATAAAGCAAATAAAGCTTATGAAAATAAGGATTATAAAAAAGCGGTGAGGGGATTTAAGCAAGTGGCAAAAACAAAGGAATCTAGTGAGAGTTATTATAATTTAGCAAACTCTTACTATAAAAATAATGAGTATGATAAGGCGATTAGCAATTATAAAAAAGTTGTGCCGAGTGACAAGGAGATGGAATTTAATACACTCTATAATAGTGCAAATTCCTATGCAAAGAAAAAGAAATCTAAGGAGGCTTTGAAACTTTATGAGAAGGCTTTAAAAATTAAGGATGATAAAGATGCTAAAGCAAATCGAGATTTGATGAAAAAAATTTTGAAAAAGAAAAAGAAGCAGGAAGAAAAAGATAAAAAAAAGAAAGATAAAAAGAAAAAGAAAAAAAAGCAAGATGATAAAAGTAAAGATAAAAAACAGCAGGAAAAAAATGAGAAGCAAAAAGAGTCCAATAAGAAAAAGGGTGAAAAAAATGAGGGAGATAAATCAAAGCAACCCTCAAATGAGATGCCAAAAGAAAATCCCTATATGAGTAAAAAAGAGGAGAAAAAATGGGACAATTTGTTAAAAGATTCAAAATCAAGGACAAAACCACTCAAATTAAAAACTATGAAAGGGGATAGTTATAATGGAAAAAATTGGTAAAATTTTAACCACTATTCTAATTTTTGCAACGGTGCTTTTTGGGGCTGTTGAGACAAAAGTAAATAAAGAAAAAATCGTCAGAGGGGATAGTTTGACGGTGACAATAGATGCGATTGGTGATAAGGTGGTTTTTCCAAAAATTGAAACAATTGCTGGATATGAAGTGGTTTCTGCAGGGGATAGCCAATATATCTCTATGATAAATGGTCAAAAACTGGTGAGAATGTCAAAGAAATTTTTGATTACTCCATTGCAAAGTTTCATAATTCCCTCTTTTGAGATTGATATAGATGGTGAGATTGAGAAAACTAAACCGATTCCTATTGAGGTAACTAAGCCCAAAAAAAGTAAAAATCCATATTTTGATTTAGAGATTCATACAGATAAAAAAGAGGCCTATGTGGGTGAGCCGATTAATCTTACTATTGTTTTCAAACGAAAAATTGATAAAAAAATTTCAAATGCAAATTTTAATCCTCCAGCGATGAAGGGGTTTTGGACAAAAAAATTAGCAGACAAAGAGAAAACTGTTAAAAATGGTTTTTTTGTTCACCGAATCGAGTATATTTTATATCCTGAACGGGCAGGGATTGGGTTGATTGATAACTCTTCAATATCCGTAGGACAAATCAAGCGAGGTACAGATATGTTTTCAATGTTTGTTGAGAGAATTATTTATGAAAAAATTTACTCAAATGAGATAAAAATAGATGTAAAAGCTTTGCCAAAAGGGGTGAAACTTTATGGTGATTATAAGTTAAAAATTAAGATTGATAAAAAAAAGGTAAAGGCAAATGAGCCTGTAAATGTCACAATTGAGATAAAAGGGGTGGGGAATGTTGATGATATTGATGAATTCAAGATAGATATAGAAAATACTACTGTTTATAAGGATAATCCAAAACGGGAGATGAAGTTTAAGGATGGCAAATTTAAATCGACTTTTATTCAAAAATTTGCGATTATTGGTGATAGTGATTTCACTATTCCAGCTTTTAAAATAAGATTTTTTGATGGTAAAAAAATTAGAGTTAAAGCCACTAAATCGATTGATATTGAGGTGATTGCAAATCTCAAAGAGAATAGAAGCTATATTGTCAAACCGATACAAGATGTCAATCAAACCGCCCCACAAGTAGTTATAAAAGATAGTTCGTTTGGCGAGAGATTACTTTTTCTGTTTTTTGGATTTATATTATCTTTTGTTTTTATCGCTGGTTGGTATTTTATTAAATATAAATTAGATTTAGATGCCAAAGAGGAATCTAATTATAGCAAATTGGTCAAAAAATCAAAATCAGATAAAGAGTTGTTGATAATTTTACTACCTTTTGTTGGCAAACATAGAGAGCTTGATTTAATAATCTCAAAATTAGAGGAAAATGTCTATAAAAAATCCACCCACCAGATTAATAAAAGAATTTTGTCAGAAAAAATTGAGATATTTTTAAAGATGTAAAATTTGCTAGATTCTGTAAAAGTAAAGGTATAAATTTAGGAAAATGTGAAGCAATTGATTATCTTCATCCTATAACTGCTAAACATTATAATCTTGAAATAATATCTTTTGATAATGATATGAAAAAACTAGAAGAGCTATATAGTTTATTTGGGGCTTTAAACTAAAAAATAAATTTAATAAACAAAGGAAAAAAATGCTAGAAAAGATGGATAAGGATTTTGTATTACAAACTTATGGGCGAAATTATGTGAATTTCAAAAATGGTGAAAATGCCACTTTGTGGGATGAAAACGGGTTGGATTATATCGATTTGACCGCTGGAATTGGGGTGGTGAGTGTGGGGCATTCAAATACTCGCCTCACAAATGCTATCTGCTCCCAAGCAAATGAGATAATTCATATTTCAAATCTTTTTCTCATCGAGCCTCAAGCCAAAGTTGCCAAAAAATTGGTGGAGCTTAGTGGATACGATATGGCTTGTTTTTTCGCAAATAGTGGAGCAGAGGCAAATGAGGGAGCTATCAAAATCGCACGAAAATTTGGTGAGATTGAGGATGAGCCAAAGCGGTACAAGATTATCACTTTAGAGCATTCATTTCACGGGCGAACTATCACAGCTTTGAAAGCCACGGGACAAGAGAAGATGCACAACTATTTTGGCCCATTTCCTGATGGATTTGTTTATGCACAAAATATTGCTCAAATCGAGTCGCTTTGTGATGACCATACAGTTGCAGTGATGATTGAGCTTGTGCAGGGTGAGGGGGGTGTCGAGCCTCAAGACAAAAGTGAAATTCAAGAGTTGGCAAAGTTTTTAAAGTCAAAAAATATTTTACTAATTGTCGATGAGGTGCAAACGGGAATTTATCGAACGGGTGAACTTTTTGCTTCAAATCTCTATGAAATCGAGCCAGATATTATAACTGTGGCTAAAGGGTTGGGGGGCGGAGTGCCGATTGGTGTAATTATGACTAGCCACAAGGATATTTTACAAGCTGGAGACCACGGAAGCACTTTTGGCGGAAATTATCTCTCTGCAAGAGCATCTTTGGAAGTTTTGGAGATTTTGTCTGAGCATAAAGATAGTGGAGATTTGGATGAAACTTTTATCTATTTTGAATCGAAACTAAAACAGATGGTGGCTCGATATGAGTTTTTTCAAAAAGAGGTGGGGCTAGGGCTGATGCGAGGAATTAGGGTGAGCAATGATGAAATTTTGAATAAATGTGTAGCAAATGCTTTTCTTCATCGGGTGCTTGTACTAAAGGCGGGTCGTACAACTTTGCGATTTTTGCCACCACTCACCATCTCAAAATCTGAAATGGATAAGGGCTTTGAGCGATTATTTGAGGCTTATGATAAGATATGAGAAATCAACCAAAATACCAATTTTTTGCAAATATGAATTATGCAATAGATGGATTAAAAGATGCAATAAAAACTGAAACATCATTTAAAATCGAAGTAGTTTTTTTCGTGGTTCTCCAACTTGCCATCATATTTTTTCCCATCCCATTAGTTCACAAAATGATACTCTCAATCACACTCTTTTTTCCACTCATCGCAGAACTCATCAATAGTTCAATCGAACGAGTAGTAGATTTATGCACCATCGAATTTCACCAATTGGCAAAAGAAGCCAAAGATTTAGGTAGCAGTGTAGTGTTTATGTCAATCTCAATGGCAGTTTTAATCTGGATATATATCCTAATTTTAAATATCATATAATGATGGGGGTTTTAGTCCCCCAAACGCTCATTTTTCTTTACTGTGTTGCCATTCTTATAGCATTATATAGATTTAATTTACCATATCCATAATACTCATTATGTCCAGAATAATCATAATTTACATCACCAATTTTATCTGCACTATTTCTAATAATAGAAAAAACTTGAGTTCTTGACAGATTTGGATTTGCTTCTAAAAGTAAAGCTATTGCTCCTGTGACAATTGGGGCAGCGGCGGAAGTTCCTAAAAATTTATTGTAATCATCATAGGGTACGTAATCATTTGATGTAGCCCCTAAAGAACCGCTTATATCAGTTGTTGCAATCCCTGCAATATCACCACCTGGTGCTAAAATATCCAACTCATCACCAAAATTGCTATAACTAGTTCTATCATTGCTTTTGTTTGATGCCCCTACACCGAGGACTGAGGGGATAGCTGATTCATCATTGCCCATATATTTGCCATCATTTCCAGCAGCAAAAATTATGATAGTTCCTTTGCCATTTCGCCCATTTTGAGCTAAATTATTAATTGCATCTTTTAAGCCATCACTTGCATGATATGTTCCCCAAGAGTTACAAATAATATCCGCTCCAAGCTCATCAGCTTTTTGAAAAGCTTCAATATAATCACTCTCACTATTGTATGCACCAATCTTAATAAAAATAATTTTTACATCTGTTGCAATTCCCACAACACCTCTTTTATTAAACGATGAAGCGATAATCCCTGCAATCTCAGTACCGTGAATATCATCTCTAGTTTGTGGCATAACATCACTGCTTCCATCTACCATATTATAGGTAGCAATAACTCTATCGGAAAATTCACTATGATAAATATCTAAAGCATCATCAATGATTGCCACAACCACACCACTACCACTATATTTATCGTAAGTATCTCCTGCATTGATTCCTGCAAATTTATCAATATCATTGTAGTAGTAAAACTCATCATTTTTTGCCAAATACCATTGCTGATAACACAAAGGCTCATATCCACAAAGTGAATTAAAATCTCTAAATGGTGGAATCTCTACTGGAGAAATCTGCGGTGAGGGGACTGATGGCTCTTCGATAACAGGTGTATAAGTTTCATCTTGTTGTGGATAATAATCTGATAAGGGGTCAGTCTGAGGTTCAGTGTCTCCATTTTCTGGAGTGTATGGTTCACTATATTGTGGTTCTTCCTGATATTGGTCGGGTGTTGAGTCGATTATTAGCCCACCACCATCTGAACAACCCATTAAAAAAAATAGGGTAAATAGTGCTAAAAATAGTTGTCTCATCTTTTAATTACCTCTCTAATAAAATCGGGATGGGCAAAAACTGTCCGCTCATCTTCATACAATCTATTTGCCGTTTGCAAAATCTCATTGTCACTTTTCACCAGATAAAGGGTAGTCGAATACTGCTTTACAATCTCCAAACTAAAATCTTTTTGCAACTTCTCTAAATCAACATTATCCCTAATCTTTACTAAAATATTCTCCGTTAATTTCATCTTTTGCCCTCGCTCATTGACATATAAATTTTTATAATCCTCATTTGACACAGACCGCTGAGTCGCAGGAGTTATATAAACCTTCTCTCCATTACTGTAATAATAATCATTCGCAAATGACACACTAAACAAAAACATAATCGCCAAAATCAATCTCATATCTAATCCTTTAAAATTTTAAAGCTATTTTACTTTTTTATCCTTAAAATTAGCAAAAGGAGATAAATTTATAAAAGATTACTCACCATATTTTGGCTTAAGTCCCCAAAACGCTACCTAAGATTTGAAAATTATAAGTTTATTTGATAATAAAAAAGATAAATAGTAGCTATTTTATCTCTTGATATTTGTGAAATTTAAGATTAACTTTTGTATAATACAAAAAAATTAATTTAGGAACAAAAAATGCCACTATTAGACAGTTTTATGGTTGACCATACCAAAATGAATGCACCTGCGGTGCGAGTTGCAAAAACTATGAAAACTCCATCTGGAGATATTATTACAGTTTTTGATTTACGGTTTTGCAAACCAAATGTAGATATGATGAGTGACAAAGGGATTCATACTCTTGAGCATCTTTTTGCTGGATTTATGCGAGACCATCTAAATGGTAAAAATGTTGAGATTATAGATATTTCACCGATGGGTTGCAAGACGGGATTTTATATGTCGCTTTTGGGGACTCCAACAGAAAAAAGAGTTGTAAAAGCTTGGACTAAATCTATGAAAGATATTTTGAAAGTAGAAAAAAAATCTGATATTCCAGAGCTTAATATTTATCAATGTGGAACTTACAAAATGCACTCACTAAAGGATGCCAAACAGATAGCGATGAGTATATTAAAAGTCTCAATCGGAATTATGAGCAACAAAAAATTAAAGTTAAGGATATGACAAAGATACTTTTTGTATGTTTAGGAAATATTTGTCGCTCCCCCATCGCTGAGGGGATTGCCAAAAAGATGGCAAAGGAGCAAAATTTAAATTATGAGATAGATAGTGCTGGAATGAGTTCATTTCACAAAGGTGCGACTCCCTGTGAAAATTCTCAAATTATCGCTTCAAATAATGGTGTGGATATTTCCACTCAACGTTCACGACCATTTATGCACAAAGATGTGAAATATTATGATTATATTGTGGGGATGGATAGTATGAATATTGCAGATTTAAAGGGGCGAGGTGTCAAAAATCCTATTAAAATGGGTGATTTTGGCTATGATGGCGAAAATGTTCCCGACCCCTATCTTTATAGTGGATTTTTGGGATTTGAGAAAGTTTATGAGATGATTGAAAAGTCGATGAAAGATTTTATTGAGGAGATTGAAAAGAAGAGCTAATAACTTATTTAAGATTTTTCTTAATCTTCACTTAATCCTTATCGTCTTTAAAATCAAATTTCCATTTGGGGTTGTAGAACCCCTCACCGATAATTTCTACTCCTTAAAATTTCATAAAAATTCACTAATTATAAAAAATAATCAAAAAACATAGTAAAAACATTGTTATATTTGATATAATTAGAGATTAATTTGAAAGGATAAGAGATGTTAGATAATAGTGTGGCTGAATTGAACAAGGACAAGGAATATAATAGTGAGAATCATACTCTTTTTATAGAGGAGGTTTCGGAGAAAAAGGTTTTGGCGGATAAGGAGAAGAAACTCTATTCGTTTGAGCCGAAGTATAAGATTTATCGAATCTATATTGAGCGGTTTTTTGAGCGAAAGCGGGGGTTGCATACGGTTTTTAATCAGCTCCGACAAGCAAGTCCAAATGATTATATTGAATTTAGGATAAATTCTGGTGGAGGAATTATCTCTGAGGGTCAACAGTTTTATAATCTTTTGCAGGAGAAATTTCACGAGAAGAGTGTTGCATATTTGGATAATCGTGGTTATAGTATGGGAGCATTGCTTTTTTGTATGGCGAATAAACGGATTATCTATCCTCATAGTGATTTTATGTTTCACAATTATTTTGGAGGGGCAATAGGAAAAGGTAATGAAGTTAAAGCTAGAGTTAAGCACTCTTCAAAAACTATTGAGAAATTTTTTAAGGAATTAATTGTTGATAAAGGTTTTTTAAAGAAAAAAGAGTTTAAACAGATGCTTGTTGGTCAAGATTTTTGGATGGATGCGAAGGAGCTTTGTAAAAGAAAAATTGCGACTCATGTAGTGGTTAACGGTGAGGGGATTACGGCGAAGGAATATTTGAAAAGATTAAAAAAATAATATATGCGATTTTTGCTTGTTGTTTTTTTGTTCACATTTTTATTGGATGCTAAGGATGTTTATATTTTTAAATCCAATTCGACACTTAAGAAGTTAAAAGAGCTTAAAATTGATGAAAAATCTTATCTTCAAAATATTAAATTTTTGCAAGATGAGTTAAAAGCTATCGGTTATGAGAGTCAGATAATTTCGGAAAATGGGTTGAGAGACCTAAACGGCTACCATATCATTATTATGCCTGATACGATTTTTTTGGATTATGGCGATAGTGAAGATGTGGTAGATTTTGTGAAAGATGGTGGAGGGTTGATTTTTAATTTTAATTGTGCTTTTAATCAAGAGGATGATTTTATAAATAAAATTTCAAATTTCAAATATTACAAAAATTTTACTCACATTGATTTAACAAAAAATAGAGCTTATCTAACTCCAAAAATTCTTTCACCCATCACGACCTATCTGAAATCTGGTGAGAGGCTGGATTTTATAAATGATAAAAAACTTCCTATATTTAAAACTCCCAAAGAGTCGAATCCCGATTTGGTTATCACAAATCTTTTTCAAAATAACCTACCTAAAAATTCTAAAATCCAAGATGCAGGGGCAGTGTGGCACGGTGAATTAAAAAAAGGTCGGTGGGTCTATTTTAATTTTCCTCTCTCAACAATCTTAAATTCAAGTCAAAAAAAATCTTATCAAAATCTACTCAAGGGAATGGTTGAATATCTGCAAAATAAACCAATTATCAAAAAATTTCCCTACATTGACTCCCAAAATGCAGTGCTTTTATATGAGACTCTCACTTATAAACAAGATTCGCTAAACTCCCTCGTCTCTTTGGCTAATCGCCTGAAATTCCCATTTACCACTTTTCACACCGCTTCACACCTCTCAAAAAATCCCAAAAGTTTGGTAAAAGCGATAAATTCAAAATATATAGAGATTGCCTCCGCTGGTTATTCAAATCGAGAATTGGTGGGGGTGGAAAATCAATTTATAAAGCGAGAAACGATAGGTTCAAAAAATCTTATCGATTCTATTATGCAAAATGAGAAACGAATTTATGGTTTTGCTCCCACTCAAAATCGGTTAGATTCAACTGTGATTCAATATCTAAAAAATGGTAATTATGGTTATTTTATCTATCCAAATAGTGCTATGATTTATCCAAATTTGGATTATAGTCCCCTCACCGCTATTCCAAAAACTGCCACGGATGACAAACAATTTATGGTAAAATTGGGTTGGAGTGATAAAAAAATTTTAGAGACTATGAAAAATCAAATAAAACTTTTAAGTTATCTAAATGGTGTTTATAGTTTTAATTTTCATTCCCACATTATGGGATATTATCTAAATCTTGATTTAATTGAGGAGTTTATAGAGTTTGTAGAGAAAAAAAATTATAAACCATTTTTGGCTAAAAGTTTGGCTCAAACTATAATTAGAGTAAATAAAATAGATATAAATATCAAAAAGCAGAGTCTAAATCTTTATAAAATAGAGATAGATAATAAAAATTATAAAAAGATAAAAAATTTCACTTTTAGAATCTATCCTCAAAGTGGTAAAAATTTAAAAGCGTTGTTTTCAAATAATTTGTTTATCTCCTATTTCAAACAAAAAAATAATGAATATGATGTAATTATAAAAAAACTAAAATCTAAAAAAAAATATAAGATAATAGTAGAGTTCTAAAATTTTAAATTTTATGCTAAAAATAAGATTCATTAGGTACAATTGCCAAATAATAAACCCAAATAGGAGTAGGAATAGATGAGAAAAATAGAGGATATTTATGCGATTTTAGATGAAATTTCGCCATTTGAGTTACAGGAGAGGTGGGATAATAGTGGGCTTTTGATGGGGGATAAAAAAGAGGAAGTTCAAAACATATATATAGGATTGGATGTTGATATAGAATTGGTGAAATCTTTGGAGGAGAATTCGCTTTTGATAACTCACCATCCTTTGATTTTTAAGGGGTTGAAAAAGTTTGATTTTTCTAAATATCCTGCAAATTTAATTAGAGTGTTAATTAAAAAAAATATTTCATTAATTTCGATGCATACAAATTTTGATAAAACTCATCTGAATCGATATGTGGGTGAAATGATTTTTGGAAAAGAGGGGAGATGTGAAAATTTTATCTGTTATTTTGATGTTGATATAAAGTTTTCTAAACTGGAGAAGCTTTTGAAAAAAAAATTAAATTTAAAAAATCCAAAAGTTGTCAAGACAAAAGATAGGATAAAAAGGGTAGCAATTTGTGTGGGGTCTGGAATGGGTCTAGTGAAAGAGGTTGATATGACAGATGTGCAATGTTTTTTGACGGGGGATATAAAATATCATGAGGCTTTTGAGGCAAAAAGTGAGGGTTTGGGGTTGATTGATATAGGACATTTTGAAAGTGAGATATTTTTTTCAGAAATTTTGCAAAATGAATTAAAACAAAAGGGAGTATTTGGTATAATGTCAGATTCTAAAAATCCATTTAATGAAAAAGAGGGAATATGAATATTTATTTGAGTCAATTAGTGAAGCTGTCGAAGATTGATAATGAATTGGATGAATTTGAACCAAAAATCAATGAAATTAAGAGCGATTTAAATAAATTGCAGTTTGAAGAAAATGAATTTGTTTTGAGTATAAAATCTAGTAGAGATATGAAACTTGATGAAGAGTTGAATAATAGAAAAAATGAGTTACATATTTTGGAACTTAATGAGAAGCTTAAGGATATTAGTAGGAAAACTGGGAATGTCAAAACTCAAAGAGAGGCAAAAGCTCTGGCTTTGGAGGAGGAGATTTCAAGAGAGCAGATTGTTTTTGCAAATGAAGAGATTATCAGAATTGATAAAATAATTGAGCATAAAGAGTTTGAGATTGAGGAGATTGATGAGAAATTGATTGAATTGCGAAAAGAGATTGATAAAACTTTGATTGATGTTAATGAAAAATTATCATATTTAGAGATTGAGCGAACAAAAATAGAAGTATCAAAAAATGAGTTAGTAGAGAAGATTCCTCAAAAAATATTTGAATTTTATCAAAAAATTAAGAAATGGGCAAAAAATACAACTGTTGTTCCTGTAAAGAAACAAGCTTGTTATGGTTGTTTTTTGAAGATAGATAATAATAATTATGCTGAACTTATAAAGGGTGATGATATTAGAAATTGTCCTCATTGTGGTAGAATTTTGTATCTTGAGCCAGTGACTGAGTAAAGATTAATATGTTTAAAATTAGTTACTATATAGTTATTTTTATAGTTTATGTAGTAGCTATTTTGCCTATGATTTTTCTAATGTTGTTTAGTCCCAAATATAGGTTAACTATTCCTCCAAGATTTTTTTTGAGAAATAATCCTCCTTTAAAAGAGGGGGGAATATGGTTTCATGGTTGCTCTTTTGGAGAGGTTAGCTCTTTTGAGCCAATCATTAAAAAATTAAAAAATAGAATAATTCACATAACCACCACCACTGATACAGGGATAAAAGAGGCAGAGAAATTAACAAAAAGTTTTAGATATTTGCCTTATGAACTTTTTTTGCCTTTTTGGATAAAGAAACAAGATATTTTAATTGTTACAGAGGCTGAACTTTGGTATATGCTTTTTTTTGTAGCTAAAAATAGAGGAGCTAAGACTATTTTAATAAATGCAAGAATTTCAGATAACTCTTATAGTAAATATTTGAAAGTTGCTTTTTTTTATAAAAAAATTTTTGCCAATATTGATATGGTGTTTGCTCAAAGTCAAAAAGACAAACAGAGATTAGAGCGTTTGGGGGCCAAAAACATTATTATAAATGGTAATATAAAATCTTCAAAAGAGATAATTGTAACGAAAAAATATAAAAAGCCTATTGAAAGAATTATAACCTTGGCTAGTACACATGAGGGTGAAGAGGAGAAGATTTTAAATTTTTTTCAGAATTTTAAAGATATAAAAGTAGTAATAGTACCGAGACACCCTGCAAGGTTTAAAAAAGTTGATAATTTACTGAAAAAATTTGCAAAGAATAAAAAATTATCATATAATAACTTTAGCGAAAATTCTAACTTTGAAAGTGATATAACTTTTGTTGATATGATGGGTGAATTGATAAATATTTATGCTATTAGTGATATTGTGATTTTAGGTGGCTCATTTATGAAAAATATTGGTGGACATAATCCACTTGAACCATCTCATTTTAATTGCAAAATTATAAGTGGTGAATTTTATTTTAATCAGTATGCTCTTTATGAATTGGTTGAAAATATAAAAATTATTAAAGATGAAGAGTTGAGTGATGATTTTTATATAGATGAAAATTTGAAGCAAAGTGTAATTATTTCTAAAGGTGATATAGAAGTTTTGTTAAAGGAGATTTTATAGTATGAAAATTTTAATAATAGGTTTAGACAGCAGTGGATGTCAAATTATAGAAAAAGAGATTACAGAAATTAATGAGAATATAGAAGTAGAATTCTCCAACAATATAAGAACTACAACCAATATAGTAGAAAAATATAGCTTTGATATTATCATCGTAGATTTAGAGATTTTTAGTGAAAATCTAACCCTTCTTGAATCTATCGCTAAAGGAGTTAAAGTTATAATTTTAGAGGACAGTGATGAGATAACTGTTCGAGAAAAATTAATTTCCATAGAGCTAAATTTAGTTGATTATATTATAAAATCTGATATTAATTTTATGTCCTATCTTATAAAAGTTATTTCAAGGTTATTTAGAAATGATTTCATAAAACTTCTTTTTGTAGGGAATGATATTATTTTAGGCGATAGAATTGAGAAAATATTAAATGTGCAAAATTATCATTGTAGTGGTGTTAAAACTCATATAGATGCGATGCAAAAAATAAAAGAGAAGAGAATAGATTTAATTTTATGCGATTATGATATTTTGGAGGAGGAGGGTGTGTTTTTTATAGAATCTATTCGTGAAAAATATACTATGCAACAACTTCCTATTGTTATTATGTCAAATTTCAATAAAGATATAAATATAGAAAAATATTTAAAAGCTGGGGTTAATGATTATATTCATAAACCTTTTTCGCAAGAGGGGCTTTTGTGCCGACTGAATTTGAATATTGAAAACAAACTATTGACAAAAAAAAATACAGAGTGTTTTTTAAAAGATAATTTTACAAATCTTTATAGCTTTGAATTCTTTAGTGAATCTGGTAAAAAAATGCTAAATGGAGCAAAACGAGAAGAGACTCCTTTAGCTATTGGAATTATTGAGATAGATAATTTTTACAATATTGTGGATAGAATTGGTTATAAATCTAATGAAATTATTAGACATCTTTCTGGTATTATTTTAGCTTCCTTGAGAACTACTGACCTTGTGGCAAAATATACAGGTGAAAAAATTATTATTTTAATGACAAATGCTCCACTTAAAAATGCTTTTCAAGTTATAGATAGGATTAGAAAAAATATAAAAGTGATGCCTTATGTGCTAGAGAGTGGTGGAGAGATTAGTTATACAATTTCTGGTGGAATTGCAGGAAGAGGAGATGGAGATTTAAATACAATGATAGACCAAGCAGATGAGTATCTTTATAGGGCAAAAAAATATGGTATGGATAGAATTGAAGTGTTGATAGAAAATGAAAAATAAAAAAATTACTTATTATTATATTATAAAATAGGAAAAAAAATGAGAATAGTAATTGTGGATTATATTGATAATGAGATAACTTCACTGAAAATTGAGCTTGAGAAAATTGCACAAATTAGTGAAGTTGTAATAGTTGATAATGAAAGTGAAGCTTTAAATTTAGCCAACGAAAGTCATGAACTATTTATTTTAAATATAGGGCTAGATGGAATTGATGAATATTTTATTAATTACTGTATCAATAAATCCAAAAAAGTTATAATTCATACCGACATAGATGATGAGGATAAAATAGAAAAACTAAATAATTTAAAGATTGTAGATTATATAATTAAATCAATTATCCCTAGAATCGTTATAGATACTGTTAAGCGAATTATAAATAATATCACATATAGTATTTTATTTTATAGTAATGAAACAGATAGAATGGAGATAGTTAACCATATTGAAAGTCAAAATTTTAATCTATTAGAGGCAAAGACTGTTAAAAATTTGATTAATTATTTGAAAAATAATAAAGTTGATGTTATTCTTTTAGATTTTGCTAAATCTAGCTATGATGATTTGGATATTGTTATGGATATAAGAAAAGATTATTCAAAAAATAAGCTATCTATCGTAATGCTACAATACTTTAGTAATAAAAAAGCTATTCTTTCAAGTTTTCTAAAAGCGGGTGTTAACTCTATTATTTACAAACCCTACCTCAAAGATGAATTGATAAATATAATTGATAATAGTTTTAAAAATTTAGATGAATGTTACCTTATAGATTCAAGAACAGGACTTTATAAATTTGATTTCTTTCAAGAATCTGGGCAAAAAATTTTAAATAGTTCATTGCGAGAAAATAAACCTATCTCTTTAGCAATTATTGAGATAGATAATCTTTCTCAAACCACACAAGATGATTTTTCCCTTATCGCAAAATTATTGGAGCATTTAGCCTCTATTTTAATATCTTCCTTGAGAACAGGTGATTTGATTTGTGAATATAATGAGTACAAAGTGGCAATTTTGATGCCAAATACCTCTGCAAATAATGGTTATTTAGTTATTGATAGAATTCGACAAAAAATAAAAGAGTTACCCTATATTTTGAATGAAAAGCAATCTATCAATTATACAATCTCTGGTGGAGTGGCAGGAAAAGGTGGATATGATTTGAGTGTTATGATAGATATATCTGATGAGTACCTATATCGTGCGAAAAAATATGGTATGGATAGAATTGAAAGCTTACAGGAGCGAGAATAATGCGAGTAGTAATTGTAGATAGAATAGATAGTAATTCCAAAAAAAATAAAAATTTATTAGAGACAAATATCCCTGATATTGAAGAGATAATTTTAGTAAATAATGAAATTGATGCTTTAAGTTATGCAAGGTTAGATTATGACCTTTTTATTGTGAATACCGCCATTGATGGGGTGGATATTGATTTTTTAAATTATTGTAATCAAAAAGAGATAAAAATCATAGTATTTACAGATATTCAAGACCAATCTCCCATTGATGAATATTCTCATTTGAAAATTATAGATTATATAATTAAAAATAAATATATAAATTCCAATATTCTTTTGGAAACGGTTAAAAAATATATTAGAAACTCTGATATTAAAATACTTTTTTTTAGTAATGATATGCAAATCAAAACAGAACTTAAAAATCATATTATATCACAAAATATAGAGATAATTGAAGCAAATAATCCTGATGAAATTATCACAATTTTAAATAATGAAGAGATTGAGATGATGGTCGTTGATTATGATATTTTAAGTCAAGATGGACTAGATATGATAGCAAAAATCCGCCTCGATTACAGTATGGATGAACTCCCTATCATTCTATTTGCCTACTTTTTGCGAAATCACATAATTGCAGAATTTCTAAGAACAGGAATTAACAATATCATCTATAAACCCTACCTTAAAGAGGAGCTTATAAATCTCTTTAACCTTACTTTAGATAAAAAAGAGTTGACAAAAGACAGCTATGAGTGGTTTCTCCGTGACACTATCACAGGTCTTTATCGTTATCAAGTTATCGAAGAGTTTGGTGAAAAAATGCTCCGTAATGCTAAAAGAGAAAATAAACCATTTTCAATTATTCTTATCAAAATCATATTTGAATTTAGAGACAATTCTAAAATTAAAAAAAATACTGTCTTAAAACATTTCGGAAATATCTTGGGAAGCTCCCTGCGACGAGGGGATTTAATTGCAAAATATGGATTAGACAAAGCAGTGATTATCCTCCAAAATACAGATGAAAAAAAAGCAAATTTGGTCAAAAATAAAATCAAAAAGCATATTGAAATCTTTCCAGCACTAAATGAAGATGGGCAAATTGTTCCCTACTCAATCCACCCGATGATAGAGGAAGTAAGTGATACAAATTTAAATACAGTAGTTGATAAGCTCGATGAGTTGATTTATCGTGAAAATATGTTTAGTAATTAAAATTTAAGGGATTATTGTTTGGCAAAAGTACCTATTGAATTTTGATTTAAAGAGCTTATTGTGAAAAAATATATTTTATCTCTATTTTTAAATATTTTTCTATTTGCTGATGATGGGAGAATCTATTTTTTTGGAAACTGTATCTCTTGTCACGCTGAGATTGCCAAAAAAGTAGCTCCACAAATTAGTGAAATAAAGGGATATTACCTCATAAAATATCCAAAGAAAAATGAATTTGTAAAAAATATGGCTGACTGGGCCTATAACCCCAATCCCCTCACCGCTCAAATGCCTCAAGCAATTAAAAAGTATCAACTAATGCCACATCTTGCAATAGATTTAGAAACACTACAAAAAATCTCTGAATATATCTATGAAAATAGTGAATTTGGAAATAGATAATTTCTAATCCTTATCACTTTTTCCTATTTTATAACATCAATTAACCAAAAATCTTTATATCTTGTGCAATATCCTTTAATCGCTTTTTCTAGTTCTGTATTGATATTTTGATTTTCAATATCATCTATTAACTTATCAAGCAGGTCAAAAATTACCCTTTTTTCCTTGCCAATCTCATAATATTTTGTATTTTCTTGTTGCTGAAATTTTCCAATCTCTACTTTTGCAATTTTGCTTTTTAAAATCTCTGAGCGACTATCTCTAATCAGATAAAAAGTGGTATCTTTGTGTTCTAAAATAGAGTGATTTAAATTTTTGATTCGACTAGTAAAACTATTTCCCCCTGCATATAAAAAAGCAATAACAGTTTTTTTACCATTTTTTTCTAGTAATATATTTTCAGGTAAAACTTTTTTACCAAATCTTAGATAATCTTTTTTATACTCTTTTTGGAAAACTCTAGCAAAACTATCTATAAATTTATGCAATTTTCCTATATCATCACTCTCTGTAAAGATTGCTTTTTGATAATGATTATTATATAGAAAATTAAAATTCTCTTTTATGTAAGTCTCTAAATTATCATCTACCTCATCAGATAAAATTTCCGTTAGGGGTTGTAAAACATCTTTAGATTCAACTTTAAGACTCATCAAAATTTTATCTAGCTTTTGCTCAATTCTCTTTAATCGAATCTCCATCTCTTTTTGAGTATCTTTTTTTTGAATATTAGTTTTGATTCCATAGATTTTAGAGCTAAAAAAATTTGAAGCTTTGGTCAGGCTATCTCTCATCGATGTTGAATCGACAATATGCAATAACTCCTCTTTTGTAAAAAAATCATCACTTTTGCTGTTTATATTTTTGAGTCGCAAATCTAGCAAAATTTTAAGTTCATCGGGAGAGGGAAGTTCTAAAAAAACCCTTTTTTGCCCCATTCTATCGGTCACGGAGCTATCGTAAATGGTTTGGAAATAGTTCCACATCTGTGGAAAAAGGTTTATGATAACTAGAGAATTTGGCACTTGAGTAAATACCTCTTTGACCGATTCTCCAAAAGAGGTAGATATATCATTTCGATTTTTAAGCCCCTCTAACTGGTCAAAAACAAAAATTAAAGGTTCATCAACAAGTGAAAGTTTTCCAAAAGTAGTAATCGCCTCAATTGCAAAATCCTCTTTGTTCAAATTTTCATCCCAGTTAGTAAGCCCCACACTTTGGACACTTTCATCATCACAATGAGATGCAATAAGCCATTTTTTAATAACATCTCGTCGGTTTTGGTCGCTATATGTACAAAATCGTATCAAACCTCTTAAAATTTCTGAGCTAAAGCCCCCAAATCCATATTTTTCCTCCCACCATAGAAGTGCTTTTTTTTCTAATAATTTCCAATTATTTCGTTTAGAAATAGTTCCATCTCTACCAAATTTTTTATAGATATTTAGTGAAGATTCTTTTAGATTTTTTAAAATAAGTTCATCTTTTTTACTAATGGAATTTTTTTCCTCAATCGATTCTATCACAATATTTGAAAAAGTTTTACCAAGCATCACCTCAAGTTGAGTATAATTATTTTCCAGTTTTTCAAAAAATGACTCAAGCATTCGATTATAGATATGATACATCACGGTTTTTTCATTGTTTGGTTGTCTAATAAAAAAAAGTCGATTATTTTCCAACCGTTCTTTTGCCAGTCGCATAATCAGGTGTGTTTTTCCACTTCCAGCCTCACCAATAATCACCACACCTTTGCTTTGATTATTTTTATCCTCCTTTATCTCATCTAAAGTATTAATCAAAATTTCAAACTCATTTTTATAAATATTTTGAATATCTGGATATTTTTGAAAAGGGGTATCGACTCGATTACTCGAAAATGGATTAATTAATTTTTTATCTGATTTTAATTTGTTTATCATTTGGGTCTCTTTTATTTTTTTATATAATTTATAGGTAAATTTTGCATCATAATCTGCTCGATGTGCTAACTCTGTATTGAAATAATTTTTATCAACTTTTAAATTTAAAAAACGGCTTAAATATTCAAGTGAATAGGATTTTAGATTTGGAATAGTTTGGTAAGAGAGTTCTACAGTACACTCAAAAGTGATTTTTTGAAACTCATTTAATCTATTATGTGAGGCAAAAAATTTTCTTAAAATTTTTTTATCGTGCTTTGCATAGTGAGCAATCACTATTTTATCTTTTGCAATTTTTAAAAAATCATCAATAATCTCTGACGATTCTTTTTTTTGAATATGCAGATTCAAAGAACCCCTCACCGCTATATCATAGATTTTTTTTCCATCGCTATCTATAATTGCAATTTCAGTTAAATCTCTACCTTCGGTGTCTATAACTATAAAATCTTTCATTGAGGGGTACTATCTTGGGGCTTAAAGCCCCAATACTATTTTTTTGTAGGGATAACTTGACCATCTTTTGTTAGAGGGTCAGTTTGCTGTACAAGTCCTTTTTTCTCAAAAGCTTTATTGCCTCTGTATGCTTTAGTTTTTTCATCTATAACCAAAAGAGCTTCTGGATAAGATTGAATCATAAAATCTAAAAGAGCTTGATTTGCTGCTGCCTTTTTTTGACTTCCTGCTAAATCTTTTTGCAGTTTTGCTACATCTTTTGAAACATCTTCAAAAAGAATTTTTGAAACTGCCCGAGCAGCAAGATGAATTAAAAGTAACATAAGGAAAATTCTAAAAAGCATCTCTAAGAAAAATACAGTAACAATTTGGATATTAATATCACCCGCCGTTGAAACCTCTTTATTTGCAAAAATGATAATATTGTGTTTTTTATCCCATTTTGCATATAAAATATTTTGCTTGACATTGGTAGTATCCCAAAAAACATAGGGATAAGCCCAACCATATTTTTCCATCTCTTGCTCTTTGTCTATTTTCTCATAAGAATCATACTCTAAAATATGCTCATTTGTTTTATTTCGTGGACTTTTTAAATCTCTCAAAAATTTAAATTGCCATTTCCGTAGCTTCACTAGATTGTGAAAAATAGTCAAATCTTTGAAATATTTATCTCTTGCCACCGATATATCGGAGATGATTTGAATATCACTAGATTTATTAAATTTCTGAGTGTACTTATAAGTATCAAGCTCAGTCATAATTACAAACTCTAATGGCTCATAATATTTATAATAAACCGCTTTTTCAATCGAAACACCCTTGTCTTTATAATATCTATAAAACATCCCCTCTTTCTTTTTTTTGACAACTTTCAACATATCTTTTATGTAATATGTACCTCTAGTATCTTGAAGATTCAAAAAAGATACACCCTCTTTTTGAATTTTAGTTTTTTGTGAGTACAAAAGACTAATTCCATTCATCGTAATAACTTTGAACTGTTGAGTTCGTAGATTTATACCTCTAAGTGACTCAATCACCAAATCTTCAATCTGTGGTTTATCTAAAATCCCAAGAGATTGATTATAGATTTTTTGAGCCATATTGTATCCCATATCAGCTCTTTTTTGCAAAATATCTTTAACGGTTGCATTTAAATTAATCTTCTCTTTATTAATTTTATCTTGAATCGCTTTTACCTCTTTTACCATAAGATTTTTTTGATTATCAACCCTATAATTTTTGTAATAAAGCATTTTGCCAAAAAAACCAATACTTTCCGTTATCAGAAAAATCCCCATAATTAGAAAACCTAACCGTCTTATCCACATATAAGCCAACGAGTGGCTAGACACACTAGGATTGCCCTTAACGAAAGATTTCTCAATCACAAAAGGGTTCTTTTTATCCTTAGCTCTGACTTTGGTAACAAAATTTTTAATGCCGTTAAAAAATTCCATTTAACATTTCTCCTTAATTTCACTTTTTTTTTTCGTATAATACAATGAAATACCTAAATATAAAGATATAATATCTAAAATATAATAAATTTTATCACTTTTATTTGAAAAAAAAACAATTTTGTAGTATAATCAAATTTCAATTTAAATAAGATTAAGGATTTTAAATATGGCATTAGATGTATATTACGATAAAGATTGTGATTTAGAGATAATTAAAAGCAAAAAAGTAGCGATGATAGGCTTTGGTTCACAAGGTCATGCTCATGCAGAAAATTTGCGAGACAGTGGTGTAGAGGTGGTTGTAGGGCTTAGAAAAGATGGTAGTAGTTGGGCAAAAGCGGCAGCTAAGGGTTTTGAAGTGGCGACTATTAAAAAAGCAGTTAAACAAGCTGATGTGATTATGATTTTGTTGCCAGACGAAAATCAAGCGGAGATTTACACAAATCAAATCGCTCCAAACTTAAAAGATGGTGCTACTATCGCATTTGGTCACGGTTTTAATATTCATTATGGTAGAATACATCCAGCAAAAAATATTAATGTGACGATGATTGCTCCAAAAGCTCCAGGGCATACTGTGCGAAGTGAATTTGTACGAGGTGGTGGAATTCCTGATTTAATAGCAATTGGTCAAGACCCAAGTGGCACGACTAAAGAGTTGGCTTTGAGTTATGCAAGTGCAATTGGTGGTGGACGAACGGCAATTATAGAAACAACTTTCAAAGATGAAACTGAAACTGACCTTTTTGGTGAACAAGCGGTATTATGTGGCGGAGCTGTATCTTTGGTTCAAGCTGGTTTCGAGACACTCACCGACGCTGGATATGCACCAGAATTAGCATATTTTGAATGTCTTCACGAACTTAAACTGATTGTTGATTTGATGTTTGAGGGTGGAATCGCTGATATGAGATATAGTATCTCAAATACGGCGGAGTATGGTGATTATGTGAGTGGTAAGAGAGTTATAAATGCAGAATCAAAACAAGCGATGAGAGATATTTTGACTGAGATTCAAGATGGTCGATTTGCAAAAGACTTTATTCTTGAGGGGCAATCTGGATACCCTAGAATGAATGCTGAGAGAGCAAATGCAAAAGCAAGTTTGATTGAAAAAACTGGTGTGAATCTTAGAGAGATGATGCCGTGGATTAGTGCTAATAAAATTGTAAATCAGGATGAAAACTAATCATTATATAAATTTTAGAGGGTCGGCAAAAGCCGACTCTACACAAAGGAGATAAATTTGGGTAAAATCATAACGGTAACTTCAGGCAAAGGTGGTGTGGGAAAATCTACGACTACTGCAAATTTAGCAGTTGGGATTGCAAATGAGGGATATAAAGTTGTAGCAGTTGATTTGGATATTGGGTTACGAAATCTTGATATGATTTTGGGGCTTGAAAACCGAATAGTTTATGATATTGTGGATATTATGGATGGGCGATGCAATATTAATCAAGCCTTGATAAATGATAAAAAAGCAAAAAGTCTCTATTTCCTTCCAGCTTCTCAAACAAAAGATAAAGATATTTTAGAAAAAAAGAAAACTAAAGAGTTATTATTAAAACTAAAAAATGATTTTGATTTTGTCATCATAGATTCACCTGCAGGGATTGAGAGTGGATTTGAACATTCAATTTTTATGGCTGATTGTGCTATTATTATCTCAACTCCAGATGTGAGTGCGGTGCGAGATGCGGATAGAGTTATCGGGATAATTGATGCAAAAAGTGAAAAAGCTAAAAATAATCAAGAGGTTGAAAAATTTGTGGTGATAAATAGGCTCAAACCTGCAATGGTAAAAGCGGGGCAGATGCTTAGTGTAGAGGATATTTTGGATATTTTAGCCGTGGATTTGATTGGTATTGTGCCAGAGGATGAAGATATTATCGCTTCTACAAATATGGGTGAGCCAATTATCTATAATCAAAAATCGATAGCTGGTCGTGCTTATCAGAATATCGCAAAAAGAGTTTTGGGACAAGAGGTTGAATATTTAAACTTAGAGGTAAAAAAAGGGATAATAGAGACAATTAAAGGGATGTTTCGATGAATTTTTCAAATTTTTTTAAAAAGAAAAAAAGTGCAATTGTAGCAAAGGACAGATTAAAAATAATGTTGGCTCATGAACGGATAAACTGTAATCTTCCTTATTTAGAAGACTTAAAAAATGATATTATAGCTGTAATTAAAAAATATACTAATGTAGAAAATGTTAAGATAAAGAGTGAAAACAGTAAAAATATAGATATACTAGAAATAGATATTGTACTTGCCAAATAGATTTTTAATTAGAAACTAGTAACTAGAGCTTAAAATGTAGTCAAGGGGACTACAGATGACTTAATTTCTATTTACTAGTTCTAACTTGTCTATCGCAAGTTTCTTCGGGGGGAGAAAATGTTAAAAAATAAATTATTCAGTGGAATAGTTGTGTCTGCCATAGTGGTAAGTACACTCTTTTCTGCACAAAATGGTGCAAAAATAAAAGGTAAAAAGTTGTCTATTGAGCAAATAGACCAAAGATTCAACCAGCGATTTCTAAATCTCAAACAAACTGTTGATATTGATATGGATGAGTTAGATAAGGAATATTTAGCTTATAATGAAAATCACAATGTTATAAATGATGATACCACGGATACTCCTGCAATTTTATTTCCAACCAATGGCAATAGTGAAATTTTTCAAAATGATGAAGATGAGGTCTATCTCGATAAAGAGGAAAATATCATCTATAAGCGGATTGACCTTTTCAACAACCAGCCCAAACTTTCAATTATCATAGATGATGTGTGCCGAGCAAGTGAGGTGGATTTGATTAAGCAGATTCCATATAAAATCACTCCTTCGTTTTTTCCGCCCACTCAAAGATTGCCTGACACTCCTCTTTTGGCGATGGAGTTTGAGTTCTATATGGTTCACCTACCCCTTCAAGCTCAGAGTAAGTTTGTTAGACCACAGCCAAATACTTTAAATATTGGGGATTCTCAGTCCAAAATCTATAAAACCATCACCGAGATAAAGCAGGATTTTCCAGATGCCAACTACATTAATAACCATACAGGGAGTGCCTACACTGCACATTACGACTCTATGTTCAAACTTTTTAAAGCTCTTTACAATAGCGATTTGAATTTTGTCGATAGCCGAACCATTGGAAATTCTAAAGCCAAAGAGATTTCAGAAGTTTTTAAAACAGAATTTCTTGAAAGGCAAGTTTTTTTAGACAATAAACAAGATAAAGATTATATAATAGGTCAATTATTAAAAGCGGTCAAAATCGCAAAAATTCAGGGTTATGCAATCGCCATCGGTCATCCTAAAACTCTCACCCTTGAGGTGCTAAGAGATTCAAGTGACCTGCTTGATGGTGTTGAGTTGGTGTATGTTAAAGATTTGAAATAGGATTATTATTTGGCAACCGACCCTATCATTTGTGATTTTGATGAATATACTGTTTTTTAAAATAGGAAAAAAATGAATCAAATCAAAGAGTTAAAGCAGGATATAAAAGAGTTATATTCTATGAAAAAATATCCAAAAGAGTTATACTCTATTGGTAATCCAAGTCTGCTAAAAAAAACTAAAATCTCCATAGTCGGTACTCGCCGACCTATGAGTTATACCAAAAATATGACTCATCTTCTCTCCTCCAAACTTGCCAAAAGTGGTGTTTGTATCGTCAGCGGTGGGGCGATGGGGGTTGATGCTATTGCTCACCGAGCTTCTATAAATTATTCTACAATTATGGTTTCCGCTAGTGGACTGGATATCAAAGTCCCCGCAATCAACAAAGATTTAATCACCCAAATAGAGCAAAATGGATTAGTTATGGGAGAGTACCGTGAGGGATTTTCCGCTACAAGATACTCCTTTGTGGTGCGAAATGAGATAGTGGTGGCATTGGGAGATATTTTGATAATCACAGAGGCAGATTTAAAAAGTGGGTCACTACGAAGTGCAGAATTTGCTAGAAAAATGGGCAAAGAGATTTTTGTATTGCCTCATAGAGTGGGAGAAAGTGAGGGGACAAATGCTCTCCTAAAGGAAAATTTAGCAAAACCAATATATAATGTAGATGAATTTGTTTCAAAATTTGGACAAGTGGAAAAAATAGAGGATGATTTTTTGGAATATTGCAAAACTTTTCCAAAATATGATGATGCTATTTTAGAGTATGGTAACAGAGTTTTAGACTATGAATTAGAGGGTAAAATTGCTGTTGAAAATAATATTGTTAAAATAATATAAGGAAAGATGATGAAAAAAATTGTAATATCTGCGACACTTGCAGGTTTATTGTTGAGCAGTGCAAATGCAGAGATGTTGGGTTTAGAGGCGGGGGCTAGTTTTTGGTCGCCACAAGCTACTGGATTTGCAAAATACAAGGGTGATGAGATTAATTTAGAGAGTGATTTGGGATATGGGGGGCAAGAGACTGCAACTGTTGTTTGGGGGTCTTTTGTTCATTTTATCCCATTAATTCCAAATATTAAGGTTCAGCGGACAATGTTCACGATGAATGCAAGTGCTTTGATGAGCAAAGATATAAAATTTGCTGGTAAAACTTATAATATCAATGCAGTTACAGATTCTGAAATAGATTTGACCCAGACCGATTTTATTCTCTATTATCAATTTTTAAACCTTATTTCGCTAGGAACTCTTGGGCTGGATTTGGGGATAAATGTGAAATATTTAGAGGGAAATATGCAATTGTCAAATAAATTTATAGATGAAAATACAGATATAAGTGTGCCACTTCCTATGCTTTATGCAAAGGGGAAATTTAATCTGCCTTTTACGGGATTTAGTTTACAAGGTGAGCTTAGCTATATCGGATATGGCGACCACGAGGCTTATGATGCAAAAGCTTCAGCAATCTATGAAACCAAAATCGGCTTTGGAGCGGAAATAGGTTATCGAGCGGAAAAATTAAAAATCGATGATTTAGATGATTTTTCAAGCGATATTGATATTCAAGGTGCTTATGCCTCAGTTTTTTACCATTTTTAATTTTAGTGGGGTTTTATAACCCCTCACCAAAATTTTTATAATCTTCCAAACTGTCAACTACTTTTAGTAATTTATGAATAATGCCCTTTTTATCTCTCATCATTTAAGTAGTATTTTATTTTAGGATTTGTATAATATTGCAAAGGTTTTATTTTGAATTTGAAAACTACTATTGAGTCTGCACCTACTGTTTTGGAAACTGCAAAAACTAAAGTTGATGCGGATTATGTAAAAAATAATACAAATTTACACCTATCGCATTTTCATTCCTATCAGATTGTTCGGCAATTTGCTTCGACAGGTGGGGAGGCAGATATCTATTTGATGTCGAAAAATCAGCAATATTTTATTTTGAAATTGTATCGGTTTGGGATTGAGCCAAAAAAAGAGGTGGTTGAGAAGTTAAAGATTATGAGTCGTGAGTATCCTCAAGATATTGTGAAAATTTATGAGATTGATTTGGATAATGGCTCAAATCGTTGGTATGAAATTCAGGAATATATAAAATATGGTTCATTGATGAAGCTTAAAAATCAGAAGCTTGATAGCCATCAGATACGATATATTTTGATGGAGATTGCTAAGATTTTGCACTCGATTCATTCACAAAATATTATTCACCGAGATTTGAAGCCTGATAATATTTTGATTCGTGAGAAAAAACCACTAAATTTAGTTATTATAGATTTTGGGATTTCATCGGTTTTGGATAGTGAGGTTTCTAAACGGATGACGACAAAAAGTGGGACGAAACTCTATTTTGCACCAGAATCATTTGCTGGAATTATTGGCAAAGAGGTCGATTATTGGGCATTAGGGATGATTTTGCTGGAGCTTACAATTGGAGATAATATCTTTAATGAGTTGGATGAAAATTATATTGCTTACACTATAAATACCAAAAATATTCCAATTCCCAAAGAGATAGATTCAAATTTGAGTTATCTGATGAAGGGTTTATTGACCCGAGACCCTGACAAGCGGTGGGGGCATAGTGAGATTAAAAGATGGCTAAATGGTGATAAAAATATTCCGCTAGAGTATGGGGCGAGTGATGGCGAATATGAAAAACCATATATTATTGATGAGCAAAAATTTTATTCGTTGAGGGATTTAGTGACCACTTTTGCCTCTTGTGAAAAGATGTGGGAGGAGGGCAAATCCCATTTTTATAGAGGTTATATCACGAAATGGCTTGAGAATAATGGCGATTTTGACAAAAGTTTGCAAATTGATGAGATAAAAAAAACTTCTGATGATGATTTTGGACTTTTTAAACTAATATATACATATTGTGATGATTTGGATTTTGTATTGTGCGGGAAATTGATTAATAGTCAAAATTTGATGCTTTACATCGCAAACTATATTAAGGAGAGTTGTAGTTCTCACGAAAGTATGATAATTCTTTTGATTCTTCGTGGAAAGATATTGGATTATTATAAGATTTACAAAGAAGCGACAAATCCAGAGGATGATTTTGAAAAAATTCTAAACACCGTGGTCACCTATTATAAAAAAAATTATCACGTTCGTGGTGAGGAGAGATTGCAGGATATTCTGATTTTTCTTAAAGCTTGTGTGGATAAAAAAAAATATTATCTTAGTTATAATGTGGTGATGGCAAATGAGAAATTATTGATTAATCGATATGGTTTTGATATGCTCAAAAAAAGATTTTCGTTGCCAAACGAAATTTTAGAGATGGTTGAGAGTCTGAATTTTGATTATAAAAAAGTGAAATATATAAATAAATTGATGGCTTTTGAGATGGATAATTATTATATTCCTATCGATTTTAACGATGAGTTACAGAAAAATTTTATGGGGACTATTGATAAATTAAATCGTTTTGTCCCCAAACAGGTGGTCAATGAAAAGGTAGAACTCTCACTTGTGCCGAAATTTTTAAAAAAAATGATAGAAGATGCCACTTTTAAAGATTATTTTTATATTATAGATAAATTTAGAGGTTTACAAACATTATCAAAAACAAGATTAACAGACTTAAAAAAAATCTATTACCTTCCTAATATTCAGACAGATATTGAGGAGAGTGAATTTGATGATTTTAGTAAAAAAATAAGTTATATTAATGATTTGCTGGAGGATAATCTGGCGATTTCAAAGAAAACTTTTGATAAATTATCTGTCTATATTCCGCAAAATATTCAAGAGGAGATTGTGAGTGCTAAGTATAATTTACGGATTGCCCAAGCGATAGATAAGTTAAATAATTTTAAAATAGATGGATATATTTTACCTCATAGTTTTATAATGCAAGTGAAAAATAATTTTTTCTATCTCATAGATAATCTGGAGAATTGCCTAAATAAATCCTATTATGAGGACTATTTTATCCCTAAAAATATCAAAGATGAGTTGCAAGTTATTAATTTCAAAACCTATCTTTCCCACTCTCAGCTTATAAAAAAAACGGCAATTAGTAAAGAATTTTTGATGAAATTACGGATTGATAAAGAGTTTCTAAAATCGGTCAATCTAAATTTAGCAAATGTCGATAATATAGATAAGGAAACTCTACGAAAACTCAAAAAAATAGAGAATTCTAATGTCGATAGAGAAGCTTATGTGAAATTAATGAAGATTTTTCCGATGGTGCAAAAGCAAGGAATCATAGAGGTGACCACCTATCTAAAAAAATTAAAATCACTAAATGTTAAATGGCAATCAAATGATAGCAAAATTATAGACTACATCTACAACTACAAAATCACGGTAAAAACCACTCCCCAAAGTCGAAAATATGGCGGGGCGATACAGATTAGCTGGGTGATGATAAAAATTCTCATATTTGTATTTATATTTATTTTTGCATCAAGAAATATGGTAGAATTTGGGTTTTCATCCTCTATTTTGGTATTCTATATACCCATTGCAGGTTTATTTTTTTTCAGCCGAAAAAACTTCAAATTTATCAAAATCTATACCCAACCACTAACCATTGTACTCGAAGAGTTAATTAGACATCCAGCATATTCAAATCGAATATCATTTTTATCATAAAGGAGCAAAAATGCAAAAGCCAAAATGGGCAAGGGAGATTGAGAGATTTATCTCAATAAAATCGCAATTTATTTTGTGGGGGAACATCTATGATATCTATCCCTATCAAAAAAATGAGACAATTATTCCGCTGAATTTGACCAATTATCTATCAAATTTATTGGGTGAAAATAGTTATAAATTGATTGTGCAGTATGAGCCACTTGAGGGATTTTCGATTTTGAGGGGGGAGGAGGAGGATTTTACGACCATAACAGGGAAAAAATTTAAAAATGGCTATTTGCAAAGTTCGTTGCCAAATAGTATGCAGATTATCGAGAAACTGCTCACTAATAATCAGATTTATTCTACAATTATTTTGAATTTTTCCTCAAGACTTGTAGATATTGCGAACAATGATGTAAATGAATTTTATTATAAAACTTTCAGACTTCTTCAAAACAGCACTCCTAAAATTATTGGTAAAACTATAAATCCTAAATTTAATCTACTTTTTTGGTTTATTGATAAAGAGAATGATTTGCCAACTTGGTACAGCATTGACAATCCTAAAATAAAAATTTTGCCTCTTCCTAAGCCTGATTCATTGATTCGAGAGGTGATTATCTCTAGTCTTTCATCTAGGATTGGGGGTTTTGAGACCCTCACCGCTGAAAAGAAAAAGGAGAATATCGCCTTTTTTATCGACCAAACAAACAATCTTTATGCCACAGAGATTTTATCTATCATAACTTTAGCGATTCGTGACAGGATTGAGTTTAATAAAATCAGTGAAGCTATAAAGATGTATAAACTGGGAATTATCGAAAATGAGTGGGCAAAAATATCTAATGAAAAAATTTCCAATGCAAAAGATAGTTTAAGTCAACGGGTCAAAGGGCAAGAGTGGGCTATAAATAAAGTTTCTCAAATTTTGAAAAGAGCTTATTTTAACCTCTCGGGGGCACAATATTCTAAATATTCAACTCGTCCAAAGGGGGTTCTGTTTTTTGCAGGAGCGACGGGGGTTGGTAAAACTGAACTTGCAAAATCTATAACAAAACTGATTTTTGGAAATGAGACAAATTATATCCGCTTTGATATGAGTGAATTTTCAACTGCCCATTCTGACCAAAGATTGATAGGTGCTCCTCCAGGGTATGTGGGTTATGAGATGGGTGGTGAGCTTACAAATGCGATTAAGCAAAATCCATTTTCAGTTATTCTTTTTGATGAGATTGAAAAGGCAAATCCTAAAATTTTGGATATATTTTTGCAAATTCTTGATGATGGGCGATTGACTTCGAGTCGTGGAGAGACAGTTTATTTTAGTGAAGCTTTGATTATTTTTACTAGCAATTTGGGGATTTATGAGATTGGTGATGATGGGCGGAAAATCCAAAAAGTCAATTTTAATATGAGTTACAAAGAGATGAGTGAAAGTATTTTGGAGTCGATTGAAGATTATTTCAAATTCAAACTTCAACGGGCGGAAATTTTAAATAGAATTGGTAAAAATATTGTTGTTTTTGATTTTATTCGTCAAGAGAGTGGAGCAGAAATTTTTGATAAGATGGTATCTACCCTATTTGAAAATATCAAGGAAAATTATGGGATTACGGTAAAAATAAGTAGAGAGGCTAGAGCTAAAACTATGGAATTTGCCCTAAAAGATTTATCGATGGGGGGACGGGGAATTGGAAATGAGCTAGAGGAGCTTTTGGTAAATCCAATCTCGACTCTGATTTTTGAGTTAAATCTTAAGGCAAAAGATGTGATTGGAATTTATGATATTAAATTTGAGGATGGAGTTTGCAAACTGATAGCCAAAAAATTATCTTCATAGATTTAATCCACTATCCACTTTTGGTTTTAGGACCAGATAAAAGAGTAGGAGTTTGGTTTGATGGGTGCAGTTTTGGTTGTGAGGATTGCATATCCATTCACACTTGGGAGCAAAAAGAGAGTTCTAAAACCACAATTTCATCTTTGATGACCAAAATAGAAAAATTTGATACAAAAAAAATCACAATCTCGGGTGGTGAACCATTTGAACAACCACGAGCTTTATTAGAATTTTTACAGGAGTTAAAAAAGAGAGATTTTGATGATATTTTGATTTATAGTGGATTTAAATTTAATTATCTTAAAAAAAATTTTATAGAGATTATAGATTTGGTTGATGTGGTGATTGATGGGCAATTTGATAAAGATAAAATTAGTCAAGAATCTTTTAGAGGGTCGAAAAACCAAAATATCTATATTTTAAATGATAAATTAAAATCTACATATCAAGAGTTTCAAACAACTCAAAAACGAAATTTGCAAATTCTGGAAAAAAATGATGAAGTTTATCTGCTAGGAATTCCCAAAATCGAGGATAGAGAAATAATTTTAAATTAAAAGACAATGAGGCTTTAAACCCCATCGCCTCAAAGATTCAGGATTAGAAATTAAATAACATACCAAATTAGAAAAATATAAAGATAATTGGATATAATGTAAA
>JAOZPA010000187.1 GCA_029932985.1 Campylobacterales bacterium | reverse complement strand
AAATTAATTACTTTAGATTTATTCAAATCATTAGGCTCAAATTTTTCAAGTCCACCACCATATTCTCTCTTATTATCATTAAAAATATTTTTTGCTACATCAGTTAATAAGTAAGCAAAAAATAAATCAATTTTATTGTTTAATAGTATATTTGGATATATACAATGAAAAGATGTGAGATTTTTTACATTAGTTTCATTTCTTATAAATTTCAATCCTTTTCTATTAAACACTCCTACAAGAATTGGGGCTGATAAACGATTTTCCAAACTATACCAAGGTTTTCTTTTGCTTGTTAAATGCTTAGTGTGAATATTTAATTCTTCACCATTCTCAATATATTGTTCTGATGATTTATTTGTATTGATTTTTCCATTAAATAACATAATTCTATCGTCATTTTTATATAAAATTTGATAATCAGATTCTGTAAAAAAATTTGATTTAATTTGTTTTGCTTTTGTTATGCATGGGATTAAATTATTATCTGATATATTATTCTTTTCTTGTTTGGTTTTATTAAAAGTAAAATAATCATTAGCTCCAGTTGCTATGCCTCTAACAACTTTTGCGTAAGTTGAAAATAATACTAATTTGCTTTCGTCATAATTATGTTGTTCTTGATAATAAGTTCTCCATTTTTTCTTATAATCTAATTCACTAAATTTATAAGTTTTAATTTTTTCTGAATTATTTTGCAAATTAATTATTTTTTCAAAATTATTTAATTCATTAACTGTATCAATGTTAATAAAACTAATATTATCATTCTTAGTATTTTCAAAAAGTAAAATACAAGTTGTTGTTAAAGCATCATCAAATATTTTTAATTTTGAATTAAAAATAAGAATATATTTTAAGAGTTTATTTTCTAAAATAATTCTTTTTACATTTTCTCCATAATCTGCATTTAAAAATTCATAAGGAACTATATATGCAACCCTACCATTTTTATTTAATTGATGAATTGATTTAATAATAAATAGTGAGTATATATTACTGAATCCATTAAAAGATATATTTAATTTTTCTTTCATCTCTTTAATTGACTCTTCTTTATTTTTAAAATTATGAAATTTTAAATAAGGTGGATTACATATGATTCCATCATATTTATTATTCCAATCATTTAATAGATAGTCTTTGTTTACAATATTGCTAGATATATTATTTTTATTAAATAATTCTTTAGAATCTTTTAATATCTTATCTTCTATATCATACCCTATCAATTCTATTTTATTTTCTTGTGAATATGAGGCTCTTAACAATATTCCCAATCCTACTGCTGGGTCTAATATCTTTATGTTTTTTCTATTATTCAATACCCATTTTGACATAAACAGGGCAATATTAAATGGTGTAAAAAATTGAGCATATTTATCTCTTATATTTTTATCAGCATATTCTATATATTGTTTTTCAGGATAGTCTGAAAATGGGTCTGTATAAACCGTCATTAAAACTCATTTTCATTAATATTTAATAATTTTAATAAATTATTTATATCTAAGTATGCTTTTCCACCGTTAAAGATAATATAAAATAACAATCTTCCTCTTGCTAGTTCTCTCATTTTACTATTATGGTTAGGCATATCTACTTTACTTGCTATCTCTTCCCCTAATTTTGGATTAATTTTAATAGTTGTTTTATTTTGATTTCCTGCATCACCACTTTCAATAAAATAATCTATATCTTCTCTGTCTGAATTAGAAATTAATTCTAAAATATCTTTAAAAGAAATTCCATATACCTTATCAAAGAATACTTGAAAATAATAATGAGGAACATTGTATTTATTAATCCATTGATGTACGACCTTTAAATCTTCAACTTTTGGTGTAAAACTTAAGTGAGTTCTTTTATGTATTATTTCTATGCAATCTTTTAATTCTTTAAAATAATTAGTTGCTTCAACATGTCTTTGTGATGTTTTCCAAGAAGGTCTTCTAAAAGTTGTAATATCCAATGTTTCTTCTGTAATATCTGTTAATAATTTAATCCATTTATTTTTTGTACCAACAAATAAATCTGAATAATTATCTAATAAAATATGTTTACATTTTAAAGCTCCTTGTGTTGCTTTAGAAACTTTTGCATTCATTTCACTATCATACTTTTCTATTAAAAAAGCACTTGATCTTATTTCTAAACCAGCTATAGCTTTTGGGACTATATTATGTAATTGTTCTTCTGAAAAACTACTGATATCTTCTTCCCACTGAGAAATATAGTCATCTTTTTTGAATATTAGTAAATCTGGTCTTTTACCAATACTATCTAACTCTTTTTGATATTCTTCATAAAATTCTGGAAATCCATCATCACCTGCTATTAAATCATCAGATTTCCCATATTGTACTGCAATATAATTTTTAGAAGTCTGGTTTATAGCTGATAACATTAATCGTTCTGCCCAGTCACCTTGTTCTTTGTTTGTTATAAAATTAGAACTAACTTGAGTTGGCATTCTCCCCTTAGTTCTCTCTATACTAAAATCTATTAATGTTGATGAAATATCACTTGTTAAATTTTCTATTTTATCTCTATATTCCATTTTTTACCCTTTATTTAAAATCTAAATATTTTATCTTTTATTTACTTTGTATGCTATAAATTAAAGCTGAACGACTGACTTGAGAAATAATTTTCCCGCAGGGTAAATTATTTCTCTCCAAGGTTTTGTTAGCATATTTAAATATTCATAAAGTATTTTATTGAAAAAATAAATGGATATGTTAAAGTATCAAAAATTCCCATTCCTGTTATATCATGTATTAAAAAAGGTGCTACCACATAACGAAATAATACATAATACACAGTTACAAATACAGCAATAACAGAAGCTTTTTTTATTACTTCATGAAAAATAATTTCTGATGCTTTAATTGATGTTGAATGTGCTACCCTATGAGCAATTTTATTAGGAGAATCTCCAAATAAACTGACAAGAGGTTTAAATAATATAAAAGTATCTTCTATTTCTCTATTTGCTCTATAATAAGCCTCTGAATAAGCTTTATCATATATTTCATCTTTTAAATATGATTTAAAATCTAGTTTATATTTGGATACGATTTTATATAAAATTGGTATTTTGTAGTATGTATTATATATACCATGTACAATTGAAGTTAAATATACATTAGCAATAATAAATATAGAAATATCTTTTTTTGCAATTAATGGTACAAAATAAATAGCTATTAATAATAAAATAATATTTATAGAAATATTTGAAAATGCTGAATACAAACCCTTGTAAATAGCATTTAATGCTTCTGTTTTAGCTGTTTTCACACCCTCTTCAATACCATTATACACAGCATCAGATATTTCATCAGAAATGTATTTTTTTACAGCAAAGGTTGCAACAGGTGCAATAAACCAAATCATTATGTATTTTCCTTTTTTTGTGCTAACG
>JAOZPA010000063.1 GCA_029932985.1 Campylobacterales bacterium | reverse complement strand
GTTACAACTCATAATAATTGTAGAATAAAAGGTAAAAAACCTATTAGACAAATTCTAAAACCTGACTCTCCAAATTATAATCCTTATAAATATTTAGAATTTACCAAAGATGAAAGAAGAGCTGTATATATTTTTAATCCAAACAAAAAACTATCTATTCAGGAGCAAAAAGAAGTCCAATATATGATTGATATTTTGGGATTAAATTGCATAGATTATCAAAGGCAAAAACAGATAGAGGAATGGATAGACAGATATAAAATCGGTTTACCAGTCAATTCTTATAAATATATTACTGCTTGGGAGATGAGATTAAAAACTTTAGAAGAGGAAGATATACTCTAAAATAAAATAGCGGTGCGGGGCAATTGAACCTCAATTAATTTAAGTAAATTAGGAGAATTAAAAAATAGATGGATAATAAAATATTTTTATGTGCGATTTCAAATATCACAAGCGGAAATTGTGCGGAGGATTGCTCATTTTGCACTCAAAGTAGCAGATATAAAACTGATATACAAAAGTATAAAAAGAAGCCCATAGAGCAGATTTTGGAGGAGGCTAAGAGAGCTAAGGCAAATGGAGCGATTGGTTTTTGTTTGGTAACAAGTGGCAAAGGCTTAGATGATAAAAAAATTGAGTTTGTTTCACAAGTTGCAAATAAAATTAAAAAATCGGTGCAAGGGCTGGGTTTAATAGGTTGTAATGGACTGGCTACAATTGAGCAATTGAGGGAACTTAAAAAAAATGGAATTGACAAATACAATCACAATTTAGAGACCAGTCGGGAGTATTATAAAACCATCTGCACTACTCATTCGTGGGAGGAGCGGTTTCAAACTTGCTTAAATGTCAAAGAGGTCGGTTTAGACCTCTGCACAGGTGGAATTTTCGGAATGGGCGAGAGTATCGAAGATAGAGCTAGTCTTATTCACTCGATTCAAAAGTTAAATCCTAAATCTATTCCATTAAATTTCTATCATCCAAATCCAGCACTTCCCATAAAAAAAGCAAATATCACTGAAGATGAAGCACTTTTTACAATAAAATTTATGCGAGAACTTTTTCCAAAAACTATGATAATGGTGGCAGGTGGTCGAGAAGTTACTTTTAAAACAAAATTCAAAGATATTTTTAGATACGGAGCAAACTCTATCGTGATTGGGGATTATCTCACCACTTCAGGAGAGGCTATAAAAAAAGATTTGAAAATTATCAAGAATTTAGGTTTAGAGATAGCTACAAATTGTTAGGATTAACAACCCCAAACGGAAATTTTAAAATGGATGTAAAAGAATTATTAGACACCGAAGTTCAAAATCGAAATAATTCTTTGGAGCTTTCATATCAAAAACCCGACCCACTGCTGATTGCCAGACGAGAAAATGAGGAATATTCTGCTTTAATTTGTGCTTTGTTTGCTTATGGCAAGGCTAGTTTGATTGTGAAGTTTCTGGATTCATTGGATTTTTCGTTGCTTAATCAAAGTGAAAAGATTATCAAAAAAAAATTGTCTAATCACTATTATCGCTTTCAAAATTCAGAAGATGTAATTCAATTTTTTATCACACTCAAGCGACTTAAATCTAAAGATTCTTTGGAAAATATTTTTGTGCGGGGCTATAAAAAAAATAGTTTAGTGGTTGAGGGGCTTGAAAAGTTGATTCGTGAAATTTATGCTCAAAGCCCCTACACCTCAAGAGGTTATAAATTTTTGATTGGCAAAATTCCGTCGCCCAAACCCACTTCACCCTATAAACGGTGGAATATGTTTTTGCGGTGGATGGTGCGAAAGGATAATTTGGATATGGGATTGTGGAGTGGAGTGGATAAAAAAGATTTGCTAATTCCGCTGGATACTCACACTTTTAATATTTCTCTAAAGCTAGGACTACTTAGTCGAAAAACTTATGATTTCAAAGCGGTCAAGGAGCTTAGTGAAAAACTGAAAACTTTTGACCCCCACGACCCGATAAAATATGATTTTGCCCTCTATCGAATTGGTCAAGAAAAACTATTAAAATAAAGTTTGTTAATAATATCTTAACATTTAAAAGTTATACTTTTCCCAATAATTATAAAAGGTATTTATGATGATAAAAGCTAATAATTTACAAAAAAGTTACCAGATGGGCGAGATTAATCTTGAAGTTATCAAGAATCTATCTTTGGTTATCAACGAGGGGGAGTTTATCTCGATTGTTGGACCTAGCGGGAGTGGGAAGAGTACACTTTTGAATATGCTTGGGTGTTTAGATAAGCCCACAAGCGGTGAGATTTCGGTAGATGGGCAGGATATTACATCTATGAATAAAACTCAGTTGGCAAATTTTCGGGGCGAAAAGATAGGATTTATTTTTCAAAGTTTTAACCTAATTCCTGTACTTTCGGTATATGAAAATATCGAATATCCACTGATTATGATTCAAAATTTAGAAGAAAATGAGCGAAAAAAAAGAGTTTTTGAACTTTTGTCAGAAGTGGGAATGAGTGACCAAGCAAATAAATTTCCAAATCAGATTTCGGGAGGGCAACGGCAAAGAGTAGCGATTGCAAGGGCATTAGTGACCAGCCCAAAGATTGTTTTCGCTGATGAGCCAACTGCAAATTTGGATTCAAAAACCTCCTATCAAGTGATAGATTTGATGAGAAAAATGCACAAAGAGCATAATACTACATTTATTTTTGCCACTCACGATGAAAAAATTGTTTCGATGGTAAATCGGATTGTGACGATTGTAGATGGGGAAATTACAGATGACAAAAGGATTTCAAAATGAAAAATATAGTTAAAATCTCTTATCGAAACTTGATGAGAAACTCACGGCGAACACTCTTGACCACTTCGCTCATCACCATAGGTGTGCTTTTCGTGCTTCTCTACGGGGCATTGTCAAATAGTTTCAAATCCTATATGGTGGGTCAAATTACCGATTCTATGTTGGGACATATTCAGATACACAAAAAAGGATATATCGCATCGGTAGATAATTTGCCTCTTGACAAAAATTTAAATCAAAAGCAGGTGGAAAAAATCACAAAGATTCTTGATGAAAATGAGAATATTGAAAGTTATACATTTAGAATCAAAATGGGAGCGGTTTTTTCCAATTATGTGTCATCGACAAATATTAGATTAAATGCCATCGACCCCAAACGTGAAAAAAGCACTTTGCCACTTTTTAGCTCCAGAATCAAAGATTCCCATAAAGATATTTTGAAAAAGGGTGAAATTCTGATTCCTGAACTTTTGGCAAAAGGGATGGGTGTTAAAAAAGGTGATAGCATAGTTTTAGTAGCCAATAACAAAAAAGGTTCGGTAAATGGGATGAATTTTAAAGTTGCTGGGGTTATTGAGCCAATCACAGGACCAGGGGGTCGAGATGGATATTTTCATATAGAGGATGCCCGAAAAATCTTGAGAATCAAAGAGGTAGAGGTTAGTGAAATCGTAATTCGTCTTAAAGATGTAGATAAAATCAAGCAAACAATGGAGATGTTAAAACCCCTAAACGAGATGAAAAATCAAAAAGACAAACCAGCTCTCGAAATCCACTCATGGACCAAACTATCCCCATTTTATAATATTGTAAAGATGCTTGACTTGATGAGTCTATCAATCAAAGTAATCCTAATCTCAATCGTCTTAATCTCAATCTTGAATGTGATGATTATGAGTGTTTATGAACGAATCAAAGAGATAGGCACAATCGCTGCGATGGGTACACCACCAAAAACCATCATCAAACTTTTCCTCACCGAAGGGTTAATGCTCGGAGTTTTAGGAAGCTTCATTGGTATCATCGTCTCCTTTATCGTCGTCTATGCCACAAATGCCATCGGCATAACCTACTCATTTGGACGACAAAGTGATTTAGTTTTACACCCAACTTTACAATTAGGCGACATCGTAAATATCTCAATTATCGTAATTGTCATCTCTCTAATCGCCTCAATCTCACCAGCAATCAAAGCTGCTAACTTAAATCCAGTAGATGCTTTAAGACAAAATTAATAATAATGAGCTGTGGTACTTTGGGGCTTAACAACCCCCAAAAGCTACCTAATCATTTAGAGGATTCAAATGAAAAATCAAATTTTAGTTCATATATGTTGCTCCGTTGATAGCCATTTTTTTTTGCAAGAGTTGCAAAATCTCCACCCACACGATGAAATTATCAGTTTTTTTTATGACCCAAATATCCACCCATTTAGCGAATATCAACTTAGACTTTTAGATGTAAAACGAAGTTGCAAAATTTTAAAGATTAAATTGATTGAGGAAGAGTATAATTATGAAGAATGGCTTACAGCGGTGAGGGGGCTAGAAAATGAGCCAGAAAAGGGTGCAAGGTGTCAAGTTTGTTTTGATAATCGTCTTTTGGAAACGGCAAAGGAGGCAAGAAAAAGAGGTTTTAAATTTTTTACAACTACACTTTTAACTAGCCCCAAAAAATCGATTGAGCAACTAAAAATTGCAGGAGATTCGATAGGGCAAAAATATCAAATCAAATTTTTAACCTATGATTTTAGAGTTGGTGGTGGGACAAATCGACAATTTGCGATGGCTAAGGAGGCAAAAGTTTATCATCAAGATTATTGCGGTTGTATTTTTGCATTGACCAAACAGCGAGAGGGGCAGGACCGATTGGCGGATGAGTTGATGAGTTCGATTGGTGGGCAGGTGATGCCTGAATCGATTGAGAGTCGGATTGAGCTTTATGAAAAACGAGTGGAGTTAGAGGAGCAGGGGAGGAGTTATAAAATTGTTCGTGAAAAGTTTTTGAATTATCGTTTGCTAGGGGCTAGGGTCAAAAATCCCCAAACGGAAATTTCATCTTATGTGATAGCTTATTCATATTTGCGACGAAAATCAACTAAGGGCAAAATCGCTTTTAAAATTAAAGATTTGTACTATTTTAACCGTGAAGAGATTAAATTTATTTCACTTTTGAGATTTAATGAGATTTTGGGGACTGATTATGAAATGGTAAAAGAGTTGATTTTTAATCCTCCAAAATTTCAAAAAGAGGTGGAGTTACGGGCAGAACTTTTGCAAACTTCATTCTCACTTTCACCAATAATTGTTTTAGATTTTATTGATGAAGAGGTGAAATATGAGATTAAAATTGATGCCAAAATTTATAACGATGTGAGAGAGCAATTAATTGAACTTTAAAAATACAATACCCAAGAAAAAATTAAAATAATTAAAAAACATATTGGAGTGTTTTTTAATTGCTTGAGTTTTTGAATTTAAAGTTTTAGGCTCACTCATCTCTGAACTTACTTTAAAATCTTTTTGATGTGTCAATAAATCCTTCATCTTATCACCCTTTTTATATATTAAAAACTTTGCAAAAGCTTCCAAAATATCTTTTTTTTCATCAGAAAGTCTAATATAATCAAAACTATAAACAGACTCTCTATAATGATTAAACATAACAGAAGTTTTTAAATAATATTTTGTGCCATTTAGTAAAAAAACTATTGTCAATTTTTTTATTACATCTTTGCTTAATCTTAAGTCCGTATCAATATCTAATATATCTTTATCTATCGACCATTTTTTGATATGATACGATTCACCATCTACTAATAAATCTATCGACATATCTTGCATCTGCGGAGTTGTTTTATGGGTTGCTAGGGACATTGCATTCTCCTTAAATAATATTTCAAGCTATATAGAGTTTAAGCTTTAGATTAAAATGATATTATAAAATATAAAAAATAGCTATAAATAATTCAATTTAAAAAAAAATCATATCTCTATTTTAAGTTTAGAAATCTGTAAAAAAGGCAAGAAATATAAAAAACAATTGAAATTAAATTAGTAATTTGGTGAAAATTTATCCAAATTTTAACTTAATGACTCAAATCTCATCATCTTATTGGTTCTCCTTTTTCTTCTATAAAACACTAATACCTATTATTAAACTTTTATATTTTTAGAATAATAAATAAATACTTTTTGTATAAAAAGGAAACATAATTATTTATTTATTCATATTAAAATTAATATAATATTTTATCAGCAGAAGAATAAAGTTTTTATTTATATTGAATAGTAATCATATATCTAAATTGAGTAGTTAAGTAACTACTTGAAAAAATTATAGTTTTATGGTATATTCTGTTAGTAGAAATTCTATCACTATAATATAAGAAAAGGTTATAATTATGGCAACAACTATATCATTTGAGCTTGGCATACCAGGCATTGAAATTATAAAATAAAAGGATGAAAAATGACAGAAGAGCAAATTTGGTGTTGATATGATTAGTGAAGGAATTTATAATAATATTGTAAGATTATATAATAATTCTAAAGCATTAAGTTATGAGGAACTTTTAACAAAAAGAGTAGCAACATATTTAGAAAAATCTAAGCATTTTTTACAAGTCGGGGAAACTTTACATAGTTTTATTGTAATATTGGGAATTTATGAATTAATACTTATGGATATACTAGATATTAGAAAAAGTCATATTGAATCTTTAGCATTAGATTGTTTAGCAATTATAGTGTCGAAGTAAAAAAGAAAGTTTTATCATTTGAAAAAAAATAGATATTATTGGAATTATTATTGAGAGAGTATGAAAATTATGATTTTGATGATATTTTTGATTTTAAATATTTTAGAAGCTTTTTAGAAGTTATCATTACAAATAAAAAACTCTCTAAATATTTTGTTAATAGAGTAAAAAAAGATGAACTTTTATATAAATTAGAGAAAGATGAATATATAGCTTCATTAGAAAAAAAATTAGCCAAAAAATTAATACTAAAAAGGAGAATTATAGATGCAAAAGATTGTATTAGAGATAGAGGAAGATGAGGTTTTTGAGAAAGTGCTTTGGATGTTAGAGCATTTTGCTGGTGAGAAATTGAAAGTTGTGTATAAGAAAAATATTAGAAAAAAAAGTTTAGATATTAAGATGAATATCGATATTTTAAAGTGCAAAGAGATTTTAGCGGAGATTGAGAGTCGAGATTTTTCAAAAATTAAAACGATTAAAAGTTTAGATGAACATTTTAGGGAGTTAGGGATTTGATGAATTATAAAATAAAGTATAAAGATGAGTTTGTGCAGAAAGCGAAATATATTTTTGGGAAAAAGCCTGAGTTAGCAGAGGATTATAAGATTATTTTAGCCCTGCTTTCGCAGAATCCTTTTGAGCATAGTTTGATGTTGCAACCTCTTTATGGGGAGTTACGGGGAAATTATTATCTAAATTTAACGGCTGAGATTCGTCTAATTTTATCTGTTGTAAAGTTTGGCAAACAGGTTTTCTTAATCGACATTGGCAAAATGGCAGAGGAGGAAAATTGAGAAGTGATGAGCTGATTTCAAAGCTGGATTTGGGAGAGTTTATAGATAATTTCAATTTTTTTCTCTCTCGTCCAAAATCTCTATCTATCGGTGGAGATATTAAAATTCATTACAATTTTATCAATGAGCTTCAAAATTATAATTTCAACAGCCCCACACAAGTGGGTAATCTGGATAAAAAATTGCTCCATATTAAAAAGAGTGGAGTTCTAAAAGCTGATGAAATTTTTGAATTTATCAAAATTATCCGCTATTTTTTTTATCTAAAAAAATTTTCCTTCAAAAGTATGGTCGGTGAGTGGATTGAAAAAATAAATATCCCTAGCCAAATTATTGAAATAGAGAAGTTTTTTGATGATAAGGGCAATATTTTAGATAGTATCGATGAGCGATTGGTGGAGATTGGTAAAAGTAGATTGAAACTTAAGGAGCAGATTAGAAATAATCTACAACGGATTTTTTCCTCGTCAAAAATCATCCCGTATCTGGTAGATAGGCAAATTCATTTAGTGAATGATAGTGAAGCTTTGCTGGTACGAGGTGGATTTAACCATATTTTGAAAGCTAAGGTGGTGGGGCGAACTAGTGGTGGATTTTTTTATGTGACTCCTCATTCCATTGATGAGCTGAAATCAAAACAGGATAAACTTATCAATAAAAAGATAGAAATTATCTATGAGTATGAAAAGAAAATTTCGCATGAATTTAATAAACAATTTCTATTTTTGCGGTTTATCGACCGTGAATTTGATAAATTTGATAATTATCAAGCGAGGGTGAATTTTGCAAAAAGTTATAGTTTGAATTTTACATTGCCAAACAATAAAAATGAGTTGATTCTAAAAAATTTTGCTCATCCAGCTCTTAAAAATCCAAAAAAGATAGATATAGATTTTTCAAAACAGATTTTTTTGATTACGGGTGTGAATGCTGGTGGAAAAACGATGCTTTTAAAGTCGATTCTCACCGCCTCTTTTTTGTCAAAATTTCTAATTCCCCTCAATATCGATGCAAACAATTCTAAAATCCCCTCATTTCGAGAGGTGATAGCTATCTTGGATGACCCCCAAAATGTCAAAAATGATATTTCAACTTTTGCTGGGCGAATGCTTGAATTTAGCAAACTCTTTGGCAAAAAAAATGTGATTGTGGGGATTGATGAGATTGAACTTGGCACAGATGCGGATGAGGCGGCGACTCTTTTTAGTGTAATTTTGAATCAATTAAAGTCAAATATCAAAATCGTCATAACCACCCACCACAAAAGATTGGCTTCACTGATGGCAAAAGAGAAAGATGTGGAGCTGGTCGCTGCTTTGTATAATCTGGAACTCCAAAAGCCCACTTTTGAATTTTTGCAAGGCACTATCGGCAAAAGTTATGCCTTTGAGACCGCTTTGAGATATGGGATTCCATACAAAATTATCAAGGAGGTGCGGTTTGAATATGGTCAAGATAATCAGAAATTAAATGATTTAATTCAAAAAAATATTGAGCTGGAGTTGAATCTTCGGGCAAAAATTAATACTTATGATAAAAAATTAAATAGAGTTGAAAAACTTGAGCAGAGATTATTAAATCAAAAACAAGATAGTGAAGATGAGTTTGAAAAACTGAAAGATTCTTTTGAGCTGGAGTATTTAGAGGTCATCGATGAAGCGAAAAAAACTATAAAATCTAAGGATAGCAAAGAGATTCATAGGCAGTTAAATATCGCTCACGAGCGAAAAAAAGGGATTAAAAAAGTTACAAATAGGGAGATTGATAATAGTTTAAAAGTTGGCGATGTGGTGAAATATAAAAACTCTAAAGGGATAATTTTGAACCTTAAAAAAACTGAAGCAACTATTGATTGTGATGGAATAAGGCTTCGAGTCCCCCTCACCGATATTAAAAAATCATCATATCAAAAACCAAAACGAAGTTTAAAAAGAGTTAGTTTTCAAAAACCCCAAACCGCTTCGGTTAAATTAGATTTGCACGGTCAACGAGTGGAGGAGGCTTTGATAAATTTAGATAAATTTTTAAATGACTCACTTTTGGCAGGTTTTGATGAGATTTTAGTCTTCCACGGAATCGGCACAGGAAAATTATCTCTAGCAGTTAAAGAGTTTTTAGAGGAGTACCCAAGTGTAAAATCATTCACTGATGCCCCACCAAATATGGGCGGTTTTGGGGCTAAAATCATAAGATTGTAAATAAGGAATAGGATGATACAAAGTATTAAGAATGGGTATATTATAGATTATATCTCGGGTCAAGAGATTAAAGCAACTCCTGAAGAGGTAGAGGCAGTTCAACCATTTTGTGAGCAATTAGTTGAAGATTATGGATATAGCAAGGATGAGATTCAAACTAGACCACAATTTAGAGTTAAATCTAGTCCATCAGATACTGTAAAAAAATATCCTGTGGATATAGCAATTTTCAACTCAAAAAAGAGAGATGATGATTCAATATATATTATTATTGAATGTAAAAAGAAAGCTAGAAAAGATGGTAGAACTCAACTTGAAGATTATCTAAGACTATCCAAAGCTAGATTAGGTGTTTGGTTTAATGGCGAAGAAAGATTATTTTTAAAAAAGATTGAACAAAATGGAGAAGTTTTATTTGAAGAGATTCCAAATATTCCCAAAAAAGGTCAAAGATTAGAGGATATAGGTAAATTTAAAAGAAAAGATTTACAAATTCCTCATAATTTAAAATTAGTATTTAAAAGTATAAGAAATCACTTGGCAGGTAACTTTAAGGGTGCAACTAGAGATGAAGAGTTGGCTAAAGAGTTAATCAATTTAATATTTTGTAAAATTTATGATGAAAAATTTACAAAACAAGATGATATAGTCAATTTTAGAATAGGAATAGATGAAGATTTAGAAATCGTTGAAACAAGAATATTAAATATTTTTGATAAATTAAAATCTAAATACACAGAAGTTATAGAAGTAAGTGATAGAATTAAATTAGATAAAAAGGCGATTGCGTATGTTGTGGGTGAATTGCAAAATTATACACTGCTTGAATCCCAAAGAGATGTAATTGCTGAAGCATTTGAAATTTTTATTGGTTATGCACTAAAAGGAGCTCAAGGACAATTTTTTACACCAAGAAATATAGTTAAATTATTAGTTGAAATAACAGACCCAAAACCTGATGAGTTAGTAATTGACCCAGCTTGTGGAAGTGGTGGCTTTTTGGTTGAATGTTTAAGGCATAAATGGAATACTCTTGAACTTCAAGCCAAAGATTATGGTTGGTCAGAATCTTTATTGATAAAAGAGAAAGAATCTATTTCACTAAATAGTATAAAAGGTATAGAAAAAGATAATTTTTTAAGTAAAGTTACCAAAGCTTATATGATAATTATTGGTGATGGTCAAAGTGGTATTCATTGTGAAGATAGTTTAGAACAACCTGCAATTTGGCAAGATAAAACAAGGCAAAATATATCTTTAGGTCAATTTGATGTTCTTCTTACAAATCCACCATTTGGAAAAGATATTAAAATTATTGGTGAAGATAAATTAAAACAATATGATTTAGCATATCAATGGAAAAAAGAGAATGGAAAACTTACAAAAACAAATAGGTTAAAATCTGAAGAAGTACCACAAATACTATTTATTGAGAGGTCACTACAACTCTTAAAAGATGGAGGTAGAATGGCAATAATTTTGCCAGAAACTTTTTTTCATGCTCCTAAAATCAGATATGTTTTGCAATTTTTACTTAAAAATAATAATTTAACATGGGCAATAGATTTACCTCATAATACATTTAGACCTCATAATAATGCGAAATGTATCGCTGTGGTAATTGAAAAAAATAGACCCCAACAAGATAAAATAAATATGGCGGTTATTGAACAAATGGGACATAACCATCAGGGTAAAGAGATATTTAGATGGGATAATAAACTAAAAAAGATTGATAAGAGTAAATTGTGGGATGATGTACCATTAGTTTTAGATGAAATAAGCAGTAAATTTAAAAAATATTGTTTTTTGACAGATTCAACACAATGTAAAACAATTTTTGTCCCTAGATATTATTGGCAAAATAAGTTAAAAGAGATAGAACAAAAAGCTAAAAATGATAATTTAGAATTAATATCAATTAGCCAATTAATGGAAGAAGATATAATAACTACTTTTGATGGTCACGGCTCACCACCTGCTCAATATAAAGGAAGAGGCTTAATTCCATATATTAGAGTAAAAGATATTGTAAATTGGGAAGCTTACAAAGACCCAACTGCTAAAATACCACTCGATATTTATAAGTTAAAAAAAGGACTTAATAAAGATTTATATGCAGAAGATATATTGTATGTACGAAGAGGAAGTTATAGAATTGGAAGTGTTGCTATGATTTCTCCCTATGATACAAAAGTGCTATTGACACGGGAAATATTAGTTTTAAGAGTTGCAAACAGGGACAATAGATATAATTTAGACCCCTATTATTTACTTTATCTATTATCTCATAATTTAACTCAAATGCAAAGTTCTAATAAAATATTAATTGAAACAACTCTACCAAATATCGCAAACAGATGGAGTGAATTAATGTTGCCTATTTCAAAAGATGAAAAGGTAAGAAAAAAAATATCTCAACAAATTAAAAATGTAATTAATGATAAATGGAAAGCTGTAAAGCGATTAGATGATTTAAAAAGAGAATTAGGAGATTTAACCACTTAATTAAAAAGTGAATTTTAAGGATAAAAATGATAGCAAAAAATAGATTATTTGTGATAAATAAACCAAAAGGGATTAGTTCTAATTTTTATCTCAAAAAGATAAAATGGAGATACAAGGTGAAAAAGGCGGGTTTTTCGGGCATTCTCGACCCATTTGCTGATGGCTGTTTGATTACGGCATTTGGGCAATATAGTAAGCTTTTCCGATTTTTCAAAAAAACACCCAAAACTTACAGAGCGACTTTGTGGCTAGGGGCAAAGAGTGAGAGTTTGGACAATGAAAATATCACAGAGGTGTTAAATATTTCGCCATTTTCCCCTACCTCTATCGAGATTGTGTTTCAATATCTAAAGGGTGAAATCTCCTATCATCCACCCAAATTTAGTGCTAAAAGAGTTGGAGGTGTGAGGGCTTACAAGATGGCGAGGGAGCAAATGGATTTTGAACTGCCAAAAATCACCTCTACCATTTATGATTCTAAAATTTTGCACTATTGCCATCCCTTTTTGACTTTTGAGATTACTGCGAGTGAGGGGACTTATATCCGAAGTATTGGGCAAATTATCTCTAAAAAGTTGGGATTTAATGGGGTTTTAAGTTCACTAACGCGAATTAATGAGGGGAAGTTTAAGTATGAAAATGAGAAAAATTTAAACCCAATAGAGTATCTAAATACTGATGAGAATTTTTATTTAGCAGATAAATCTGATATGATTTTGGGCAAAAAACTCTCCGTAGAAAATTTTAAAATTCAAGATGATGGAATTTATCATTTGGTAAATGAGAACTATTTAGCAATTATCAAAATTGAAAATTCCACCGTTTCCTATATGCTTAATAATATTTTGCTATAATAATCAAACCAAAAACAAGGATAAATAATGAGTAAAAAAGTAGTTTTAATAATAACAGATGGAATTGGATT
>JAOZPA010000062.1 GCA_029932985.1 Campylobacterales bacterium | reverse complement strand
GAAATTGGTTTTTTTATCAAAAATAAAAGATGTTGCTTAGTAAATTAAACCAAAACTGGTGCAATAAAATTGAACCCTACGAATAATTAGACCAGCACCAGATTTTCTAATATTTTTTAGGGGATAAAAACGAAGTCCTATATCGTGAGGCTTTTAAGCTTCTATGTGTGTAGTGAGGAGATGTATAGGACTTCGTAATTCTATTTGTGATAAAATTATACAAAATAAAAGTGTTGAAAAAGTGATATTTTTTCAAAAACTTATCAAATGACCCACATTTTTGAGAGATTTAATTTTTATTTTATTTTTTTTCTTTAATTTCTTTAATTTTATATCTAATCTGAAAAAACCTCTAAATGGATGAATTTTGATAGATTCAAAGATTTCACTATTTATATCATAAGATTTTTTATCAAATTCCATATCACCTACAATATCTATACGAATTATCTGTCTATTTTTTATATATTTTTTACTTTTCATACTATCTTTGGTTGTAATGATGATATGTTTTTCGTGAAAATCGATAGCTATGAAACTAAATGGTTTAATCAATCGTATTCTAGTCGAATCATCTAATTTAAAATATATCAAACTTTTTTCGGGCTTGACTCGATTTGTAATATCCAATGTTATATTTCTAAAGGCCATCTTAACAAGTTGAGAGCTTTTAATTTTTTCAGGCTCCTGCTCCTCTTTTTTTGCCTTATTAATTTGTATAAGAGTTGTAGCATTTGCATTTTTTCTAATCCACACAGGATTTCCATCTTCATCTCTCATCATAATTGTAACTCTTTTACCATTCTTGAGTTTTTGCCTCTGTGAATCTCTTACTACTACCTCCTTTTTATAATCTTTTACCGCCATAAAAGGATTATCTCGGACATTGTGTTTTGAAAATAATAATAAATTACTAAATATGAGAAATATAATAAATTTAAACATAATTTAACCTTATCGTAAAAATTTGATATAAAATTGAAATAGTTTTTCCTAGAGTGCTAGTAGAGCAATAATTATAAACAGGCTCACTTTAGTATTGGAGGGAGGGGGATAAAGTTTAAGTGAGCCTATAATCTAATTAGATGAGAGTATTCTATCCTTAAAAAGTGTTTAAAAAGTGTTATTTGTTATAAAAATTTTGGATTAAACCTGTAACCTAAGCCATATATATTTAATATTGTGTCTTTTGGTAACTTTTTTCTTACATTTTTGACCAAAGTCTTCATAGCATTTTCACTAAACTCTTTTTCAATATCATCTTCCCAAATAAAATTATATATATCAATTGCTGAAAAAACTTTATTTTTCTGAGAAGTCAATAAATCTATCAATTTTATCTCCTGTTTCGTCAACCGAATTATCTCTGAATCTTTAGTCAAAATTTGCTGAGAACGATTATACAAAAATCCATTATCCAAAATTACAACATCACTTTCCAAAAAATCCAACTCCCTAACAATCTTTGCCAAAAACTTTTTAAACTCCTCCCTCGAAACTGGCTTGACCATATAAGTCACCAACTTTAACTCCATCGCCGTCAAAAGCTTCTCTTGGTCAGAATAGGAGGAGATAATCGCAATCTGAGTATTAGAATCATACTCCCGAATAAACTTCGCTACCTCAAGCCCCGACATCTTAGGCATATTCACATCAAGCACCACAATATCAGGTCGATATTTCTGGTAAATCTCTTTAGCCTCTAAACCATCTTTTGCCTCATAAACCTTATGAAATAAAAACTCAAAATTTCGCACATATTGAATCCTTGTACTATCTTCATCTTCCGCATAAAGAAGTGTTAATTTTTTTAATTCTCTATTCAAAAACTCTCCAAATTTATTATTTTATTGAAACTAATATAAGGGGTTACTATTTCGCACGTACCCTATATCATTTTTTGTTTTAGACCAAAATTGAAAAAACTGCACCAGCTTCATCATTTTTTACAATAATTTCACCATCCATATTTTCAATAATAATTTTTGCAATATATAAGCCTAAACCTTTTGAGGTACTATCTTTTTTTTTGCCAATATAAGCATCAAAAATTTTTAAATCCTCAGGCACACCACCGCCATTATCTTTTATTTGCAATAATAATCTATTTTGATGATTTTGTGCAATAATCTCTATTTTTGGATTTTCAACCCTTTTTCTATCAAAAACTTCTATTGAATTATTTAAAATCTCAATTATTACCTGCATATATTCATTTGGTGAACCTTGAATCAACATATCTTCAACTATCTTGACTTCACACTCTATATTATTTTGCGTTAGTGTACCAGATGTAAAATCTAAAACCTGCTCTATAACATCTTTGATATGAAATTTAAATTTAGGGTGCAACGGGTGTATAAATTCATAAAAATCATCTAATGTATTTGAAAGATATTTTGTCGAATCTTCAATGTTTTTAAGTTGTAAATCCAACGATTTTTCACTCATCAAATCATAATTATAATCCAAATCTATATTACTAACGATAGAATTAATCTCATTTAGGGGTTGTCGCCATTTATGAGCAATACTTGAAAGCATCTTTCTAATGGAGATTATTTTTGATTGATAACAATGCTCACACAGTGATTCTCTCTCATTTTTTATATTAAATTTTAACTCTTGCATAACATCTGCTTAAACTATAAAGACCACTCATTGATATACACACCCAGACCTATTTTATGAACTCTTTCGTTGTAATCTATCAAACTCTCTCCGTAGCCATTGAAATATTGGATGTACCATTTGAAATTTTTATTAAATGATGGTAAGATAATATCCATTTGAGTATGTCCATATTTTAAATTGTAAGCATAAGGGTCATTTTGATGTTTAAGGGCAAGACTATATCCAGCCGTATCATATTTCACAAAAATATTTCCTCGACCAATAAAATCCTCTAAATCTGGATTATCATCACCTTGTGTATCAAACTCATCTGCTTTTTCATCCTCTCCCCATCGATGCCAAAGATTTGCACCAAAAGTAAAATTGCCCTTTTTAAATCTAACCTCTAAATTATTTCGATTCCAACTTCTCGACTCTGGAATATTTTGTCCATTAGATTGGTGGATAACAGCTAGAAAAATATCACTCAACTTAATACCATAAAAAATATACTCAGGCTGAAAATGCAATATCAACTCTGGCTGATGATTTGTATCTCTAAACTCTGCAGAAGTTTCATTATTGTAAATCTGCCATACCGAATATGCCGTATATCCATAATAAAGGTCACCTGTGGTGGATAAAAAGTTTTTATAGATGGGAAAAAGCAAACTTATTTGCATCTTTGCCTCAACTTTTTTTCGCTCATCGCTATGCTCAACATTATCATAAACTACTGGTAAAATATAATTTTTTTTATAAGACAAAATCAAAGAATCTTTAAACTTATCTTTTTCCTTATCAAAGGTATCATCGATATTTAACTTAGAGACCTTTTTTACAATTTTTTTATTGAGCTTAGAGATATTTTTCATAATATCATCAAAAGCACTCTTTTTATCGCTATCAAGCCCCTCACCAAAATTTTTAATACTCTCTTCTAAGTTTTCTCCAACACCCATTTGAGCATTTTGCTTGACAACCTCTTTTACATCAGTTGAATTTTTTAAAATTTTTCCACCCGCAACTGCTTGAGAGAGTGCAAGTGAAGCAATCACTGATGACAATAAAAACCTTTTCATAATCTTCCTTCTAATTTTTTAGTTATTTTAGCATAACTTTACTGATTAAACAAATTTTTGATATTTGGATTCTCTTTTTGTGATGATTCAATTTTAAATACATTTTTTCTTTCGTAGTTTAAAAAATTTGCTATCATATTTGAGGGTAACATCTCAATTGCATTATTATAATCGGTCACCGCTTGATTGTAAGCTCGTCTTGATGCTGAAATTTGAGCCTCTAACTCATTTAAAGTTTTTTGCAAATGGATAAAATTTATATTGGCTTTTAGCTCTGGATAATTCTCAACCGAAACCATAATTCCACCCAACATTGATGAAATTTCAGAATTTAAAGCCACCTCTTGCTCCTTGTTACTTGTCCTAATTGCACGACTTCGATACTCTGTAATCTTCTCCAAAACCTCTTTTTCGTGCTTTGCATACTCCATCACCGTTTGCACTAAACTTGGAATCAAATTGTATCTTTTTTTTAAAATCGCATCAACTCCCCCCAGTACATTATCAACCTCATTTTTTTTCCCTACCAAAGAGTTGTAGTAAAATATCATAATGATGAGTAAAACTATAACTATAACTAAAAAAAAATTCATAATTTTTATATCTCCTCTCTTTTTTATAATTAATCTTATTATACCAACATTTTGATAACTTTGAGACAAATAGATTAAAATTCAACTCACCTTTTAATTTCTAGTCACTTTTTTATAAATTTCAATGATTTATAGGCTACTTTTGCCAAATTCTTAGCCTCAAAATTTAATTTATTAAATCTTTTTGATTGGTTATTTGCTGGAGGTAGTCTGAGATATTGATTAGTGAAAATACGATTAAAAATATCATAAGTCCAGGAAAAAAACTCAGCCACCAAGCTATATCTATCACCTCTTTGCCCTCGCTTAAAATTGTCCCCCAACTGATTTGTGGTGGAGTGATGCCGATGCCCAAAAAGCTAAGTCCACTCTCTGCCAAGATTGCTCCACCGACTGAAAATGTGAAACTTATGAAAAATATAGGTCCTAAAAGTGGCAAAAAGTATTTAAAAATAATTTTTAAATTTGAGACTTTGGAGATTTTGAGAATTTTAATAAATGGTTTGTTGGCAATTGAAAAACTTTCACTTCTGAGCATTCTTGCTGTCCCCATCCATCCTGTGATGGAGATTACCAAAATCAGTACCCAAACCGAAGCATTTATGTAGCTTATGAGGGCAAGGAGGAGGAAAAATGTGGGAAATGTCAAAAATAGGTCAACCACCACCACAAAAATTTTGTCAGCACTTTTTCCAAAAAATCCAGCACTAACTCCCGCCATCAATCCGATTAATGAGCCGATAATTGCACTGCCCACACCAATGATAAGCGAGATTTGCCCCCCCTCCATAATTCTTGCCATCACATCCCGACCGAGTCTATCTGTACCAAAAAAATGGTCAAAAGATGGGGATAGTAAAATCACATTTTTGTTTAATTCATAAGCACTTTTGTCATAAATCCAGCCTCCAAAAAAGCAAAAAAGTATGATAAAAGCTAATAGAGCGATGGAGAGGTAGGGGATTTTCATAGATATTTTCTTGCTAAATCCTCAAAATCTCGTGGTTCACGAGCCACAAACTCATAATCAAAAAGTTTAATTTTTGCTGAATGCAACATTGTTCGTTTATATTCTCTACCCAAATATTTAGTATCTCCATAGATTGGAAAATCTCGTGATTTTAAGTGAATTCGGATTTGATGAGTTCGCCCCGTTTTAATTGTCGCTTTAATTTTTGACATATTTCCAAAAATCAAAAGTGGCTCAATTTTTGTGTAAGCCTCTTTGCCCTTTGGGGAAATTTCAGAAATCACTGAATTTTTTCCTTTTGTGGTCAAAATCTTATCTGTTATCACTATCTCATCTACAATTTTTCCCTGACACCAAGCGATATACTCCTTTAATACATTCTCTTTTCTAAACTCTGCAATCGCCCGTTTTTGAAACTCCTCATCCTTCACGAGCAACAAAACTCCACTAGTCTCCTTATCCAATCTATGCAACAATGGAGTTTTCAAAGCCCGACTAACCTCTTCACTTGTCATAAATGGAGGTTTATCAACTGCAATTATCTTATCATCCTCAAAAATCTTATGAAATTTTGAAATCTTTTCAACCTTGAATTTCGCACTATTACTCAAAAGTCCCCGAGCGATTTTCACTTTTTTGCCACCACAATAAACCACACCCCTATCTATCAAATCCTTTGCCATTCTGTTTGAAATCCGCTCTTGAATAGCTAATAATTTATACGCTTTCTCTCTTTTCACTATTTAATCCCTCTCTTGTCTTTTTTTATTTCCACATTATACCCAAAAAAAAGAGGAGTTATCATTTTAAGTGATTCTATATAAAAATCTTTTTACTACTTACTTCGGTTATAGGTGATTTAAGCAGATACTATGTTTTTCTTAGATATAATCGCCAAAAAATTTTATTCCAAGGAAATGAGAATGTCAAGAATATGTGAAATAACTGGTAAGCGACCAAGAACAGGTAACAATGTTAGTCATGCTAAAAATAGAACGAAAAGAAGATTTCTTCCAAATATTAGAACTGTGAGAATTACACTCGAAGATGGTACTACAAAAAAAATCAAAATCAGTGCTTCAGCTCTTAGAACTATGAAGAAAAACTCTTAATCTACAACTTCTTTTTGTGGAGAAGTTAAATGAATATCTTTAATAAGTTAAAAAAATTTCTCCATTTAAAAACTAGGGTCAAGCCTGAAATTGACCTAAACACTCAAATATATCTCCAACTTCGCCCCTTCACACTTCCGCTGATTTTAACTGTTTTGCTGATGATGGCAGGAACTCTAGGTTATCTTGCAATCGAAGAAAAATTTACCCTTATGAATGCTATCTATCAAACAGGAATTACATTTACAACTGTTGGTTTTGGTGAAGAAGTACCACTTACACCGCTAGGAAAACTTTTTACGATTACCCTTATCATCGTCGGTTTTGGGGTTTTCTCCTTTTCGGTGGGGTTGATTGTGGAGGTTATGAACAAGGGTGAAATCCTTAGCCTTCTAAAGGAGCGAAGTATGCTTTATAAAATCGTGCGACTCAAAAACCATTTTGTGCTGTGTTATCACAACGAATACACCATTCAAGTAGCCAAGCAATTTAGGAAAAACCATATTCCGTTTGTGGTCATTGACCCCCGTGAGGATTTGGAGGATATAGCTAAAAAATACAAATATCCCTACTATATTCAGGAAGAGCCACACACTCAGATGGCGATGCTCAAATCCTATCTTTCAAGTGCAAAGGGGCTTATTTCACTCTCAGAAAATATTGCAGATAATATTGCTCAAATCGTTTCGACCCGACTTTATGAAAAAGAGTTGAATCGAAAACCCTATTTTATCGTGGCAAATGCAAAACATTTAACAGATATTGAAAAACTGAAAAAACTAGGGGCAGATAAAGTCATCTCAGCGACCAAGCTTATGGCTCAAAAAATTAGCACTCTAAGCATCAAGCCCGATATGGATAATATTTTGGATGAGCTGGTTTATACCAAAGATACTCCACTTTCATTACAGGAGTTAAAAGTGCCGATTCATTCGTGGATGATTTACAAAAAAATTAATGAGACCAAACTGCGAAAAGCTACGGGGGCGACAATTGTGGCGATAAAAGATGAAAAAAGTAAGGTCGTGCCAATGCCTAAAAATAATACAATTATAGGTGAAAATTACTCTCTATTTATGGTGGGGACAGACAAAGGAATCAAGGCGGCGAAGCGATTGATACGAAAAAAATATAAACCTGAAGAGTTACGATATGTCTAAAATGGTGGAGGGGGCTTACTATTTGGCAACCGACCATATCATTTAAAAAAAGGAAAAAAATGTTTAATATATTTGCATTAAATGGTGGAATAGGTGAGGTTGATGGATTTTTTTGTGGTGGTGTAAAAGCTGGGCTAAAAAAAGATGATTATGATTTGGCTTTTGTAAGAAGTGAAAATTTGTATGATGTTAGCTACTCTTTAACGACAAACTTTTTTCAAGCAGCGCCCTTAAAACATTTGCAAAACTATGGTAAAAATTTTAAATCTGATTTTATCTTAATAAATTCCAAAAATGCAAATGCAATGACTGGGGAGGTTGGAATAAAAGATATAGATGAAATTTTTAAAAATCTAAAAATAGAAACTACAAATCCAATTATGAGTTCTACGGGAGTTATTGGATATCGATTGCCAATAGAAAAAATCATAACCGCTTTTGAAAAATTTGATTTTAATGCTAAAAATTCAGATTTAGCTTCACGGGCAATTATGACCACCGATAGATTTAAAAAAGAGATTCTATATAAAGTTGAGCTAGAAAATGGTGAGAGTTTTAAAGTGGGGGCAATGGCAAAAGGTGCGGGGATGATAAATCCCTCAATGGCTACAATGCTCTGTTTTATTGCCACCGATGCCGATATTCCAAAAGATGATATGGATGAAATTTTACAAGAGGTGGTTGAGGAGAGTTTTAATGCTATAAGTGTTGATGGCGATACTTCCACAAATGATACCGTACTTTTACTTGCAAATAAAAAATCAAAAATTTATGATAAAGATGCTTTTCGAGAGGTTTTGAAAATTATTTTGAAACATTTAGCTTTAGAAATTCTACGTGACGGTGAGGGGACTAATAAAGTTGTAGCTTTTGAAATCACGGGGGCAAAATCCAAAGCCGACGCTATCAAAGTAGCCAAAAAACTTAGCAATTCGCTTTTAGTGAAAACTGCACTCTTTGGGGAAGACCCAAACTGGGGACGAATCGCCTCAACGGTGGGAAGTAGCGGAGTGAAATGCTGTGAAGAGAGTTTGGTTATAAAATATGATGATGTGTTGATTTATAGCAAAGTCCAAAAAGAGTTAGACAAACAAACCGAAGAGAAAGCATACAAAGTGATGAAAAAAGATAGCTTTAAAATCAGTTGCGATTTGGGAATGGGAGAGGAAAACTACACCGCTTACGGATGCGATTTGAGCTATGAATATGTCAAGATAAATGCGGAATACCGAACCTAAAGAATAGATTTTTCTGGTAGTCTTAGAGTTTTGAGACTACCTACTTTTTTTTTATTTGCCAACGGAGCAAATTATTTTTTATTTTCTTGCCGTACCATCTGAATAATTTCATCTTTAACAAACTTTAGATTTCTATAAATCCATTTCAGTTTTTCAATATCGGTACTATCAAAGTTTGGAGATATAAAATATTGATATTTATCCACTCCCAGTTTTTCCAAAATCACAAATCTCCAATTTTCGCCAGTGATAAAAGCACCCCGAATAGTTTTGCTTTTATTGAGTTCCACCGCTGAAATCATCTCTGCTAAAAGTTGTGGTTGGGGATTTGCAAACTCTTCACCTTTTTTGAACTCTTGAATAAAAAAATAGGGTTTTTCACTTCTCTTTAAACCTTTGGAGAACATAAAATCCACTCTACCCTTAAAAATAAATTTATCAGTTTCATAAATCAAAACATTTTCATAAAAAGCTCGAACTTCATCCTCATAAGAGAAAAAATCAACTTTATTAAAAATTGGAGCTAAAAAATGAATCTTCAAATCATCTTCACTATATGAAAAAATAAATTTAGCATTTTTTTTCAATAACTTCATTAAAAAATTTTCTGTCTCCTCACTCACAACAATATTATTTTTCAACCACTCATCAAAAATAGTGTCATTTTTAAAATTTTCCTCAATATTAACCACACTTTTCAACTCACTTTCTGTAATTTTACTAAAATTAAAAGTTGGAATTTGTGGAATAGTTTCTATTTTAATTCCTCTTAAAGCTAAATTTTCTTTTTCTAATTCCCTATTTCTTTTTAATAACTCCTCATTTGTCATAATCCTCTCCTCATAATTTTTTAAATATTATAACAAAAAAGGCTTAAATTCCCAAAAGGATGAAAAATTTAAAAATTGCATTTTTCACAAACTTAAAATCCAGATTGATATGGTATTCTTGCACAATAGTAATACTAATACAAAGTTTTTTTGGTAATTTTAACTTATTTTAACATCTTTTTAAGTATAATGACCAACTTTTGTAAAAAAATTTTTGATAAAGGAAATAATGTGCCTACTATAAACCAGTTGGTAAGAAAAGAGAGAAAAAGAGTGATTAAAAAATCAAAATCACCTGCACTTGTGAATTGCCCTCAAAGACGAGGTGTTTGCACAAGAGTTTATACGACTACTCCAAAAAAACCAAATTCAGCTTTGAGAAAAGTTGCTAAGGTAAGATTGACTAGTGGATTTGAAGTTATTAGTTATATCGGTGGAGAGGGTCACAATCTGCAAGAACACTCAATCGTGCTAGTAAGAGGCGGAAGAGTAAAAGATTTACCTGGTGTGAAATATCACATTGTAAGGGGAGCTTTGGATACTGCGGGAGTTGCAAACAGAACTGTTGCTAGAAGTAAATACGGTACTAAAAAACCAAAATAATTTTTTAAACGACCTACAGGCGAGGAATCTTAGGTGATTATCGTTTGAGTAAATATTTAAAAAACAAATTAACTATCATTTATTTGAAGAAAGGTTAGGAATTTATGAGAAGAAGAAGAGCGCAAGTTAGAGAGATTTTGGCAGACCCAATCTACGGAAGCAAAATCGTAACAAAATTTATAAACACTTTGATGTTAGATGGCAAAAAAAATGTAGCTACAAAAATTTTCTATGGGGCATTAGAGCTTATTGAAAAAAGAGATAGTGAAAAAAAAGGTATCGATGTATTTAATGATGCTATCGATAATATCAAGCCACTAATGGAAGTAAAAAGTAGAAGAGTAGGTGGAGCGACATATCAAGTGCCAGTAGAGGTGCGACCTGTGCGACAACAAGCATTGGCTTTGAGATGGTTGATTAGCTACACACGAAAAAGAAGCGAAAGAACTATGATAGATAGATTAGCTGGAGAGCTTAGTGATGCAGCAAATAATAAAGGTGCAGCATTTAAGAAAAAAGAAGATACCTATAAGATGGCTGAAGCAAATAAAGCATTTGCTCACTATAGATGGTAGGGGTATAATATGGCAAGACAAACACCACTTAACAAAGTTAGAAATATTGGAATCGCAGCTCACATTGATGCAGGAAAAACTACAACAACTGAAAGAATTTTATTCTATACAGGAGTTGAGCATAAAATCGGTGAAGTTCACGATGGTGCAGCAACTATGGATTGGATGGAGCAAGAGCAAGAGAGAGGTATCACAATTACCTCAGCGGCTACCACTTGTTTCTGGGAAAATCACCAGATAAATATCATAGACACCCCCGGCCACGTTGATTTTACTATTGAAGTTGAGCGAAGTATGAGGGTTTTAGATGGAGCAGTTGCAGTTTTTTGTGCTGTTGGTGGAGTTCAACCACAATCTGAAACAGTTTGGAGACAAGCAAACCGATACAAAGTTCCTCGAATGATTTTTGTAAACAAAATGGATAGAGTTGGAGCTGATTTTTATGAAGTTGAAAGACAAGTAAAAGAGAGATTAAAAGCAAATCCTGTGCCTATTCAGTTACCAATTGGTGCTGAAGAAAATTTCAAAGGTGTAGTTGATTTAGTAAAGATGAAAGCTATCGTTTGGGAAGATGAAGCAGCGATGGGTTCAGCTTATGAGACTCAAGAGATTCCTGAAAACTTACAAGAAAAAGCGGAAGAGTATCGAGAGCAGATGATAGATGCAATCGCAGCAACCGATGATGATTTGATGGAAAAATATTTAGAGGGCGAAGAGTTAAGTGAAGAAGAGGTCAAAAAAGCTTTAAAGACTGCAACTCTAGCTATGGATATTGTACCAATGCTTTGTGGTACAGCTTTTAAAAATAAAGGTGTTCAGCCCCTTCTTGATGCAGTTGTAAATTATATGCCTGCACCTACTGAAGTTGCGGCTATCACAGGCGAATATGAGGGTAAAGAGGATGAAGATAGAGTAACTATTGATGCAACTGATGATGGCGAATTTGCAGCTTTAGCTTTTAAAATTATGACTGACCCATTTGTTGGACAACTTACATTTGTTAGAGTTTATCGAGGTACACTTGATAGAGGAAGCTATGCTTACAACTCCACAAAAGGCAAAAAAGAGAGAGTTGGTCGACTTCTTCAGATGCATGCAAACAAAAGAGAAGAGATTCAAACACTTCATGCTGGTGAAATTGGTGCGGTTGTGGGGCTAAAATCTACTCTAACTGGAGATACACTATCAAGCGATAAAGACCAAGTAATTTTAGAAAAAATGGATTTTCCAGACCCAGTAATCAGTGTTGCGGTTGAGCCAAAAACCAAAGCTGACCAAGAAAAAATGGGAATTGCACTTAGTAAACTAGCTCAAGAAGACCCATCTTTCAAAGTTGAAACTGATGAAGAGAGCGGACAAACAATCATCTCTGGAATGGGCGAATTGCACCTTGAAGTTTTGGTTGATAGAATGCTTAGAGAGTTCAAAGTTGATGCAGAGGTTGGTCAACCACAAGTTTCATATAGAGAGACCATTAGAGAAACTGTAAATCAAGAATATAAATATGCGAAACAATCTGGTGGTCGTGGTCAGTATGGACATGTATTTCTAAAACTTGAGCCTATGAAAGCTGGTGATGGATATGAATTTGTCAATGCTATCAAGGGGGGGGTAGTTCCTAGAGAATTTATTCCTGCAGTTGACAAAGGTATCAAAGAAGCGATGCAAGGCGGAGTTTTAGCTGGTTATCCAATGGAAGATGTCAAAGTTACTTTATATGATGGAAGTTACCACGATGTTGATTCAAATGAAATGGCATTTAAACTGGCAGCTTCTATGGGTTTCAAAGCTGGAGCAAGAGCGGCTGGAGCTGTAATTTTAGAGCCTATGATGAAGGTTGAAGTTGAAGTACCTGAAGATTATATGGGTGATGTAATTGGTGATTTAAATAGACGACGGGGGCAAATCGAATCGATGGGCGACCGAAGCGGAAACAAAATTATAAACTCTTTTGTACCACTTTCAGCAATGTTCGGCTACTCCACAGATTTAAGAAGCTCAACTCAAGGACGAGCAACCTACTCTATGGAATTTGACCACTATGCACAAGTTCCAAACAATATCTCAGAAGAGATTATTAAAAAACGAAACGGTTAAAAAACTTTTTAACTTCAAAGATGGGGGTAAAATCCCATCTTCTACCTAATATTACTCCTGCTTCAGTCCCCTCAGCGATATTTATTTTTGGTACTCCTAGAAAAAGAACCCTTATGTAGGTTCTCCTGTTTCTTCTGTAAACATATTAAAACACAAATAATAC
>JAOZPA010000061.1:9258-13152 GCA_029932985.1 Campylobacterales bacterium | reverse complement strand
TTTAAATTTTAGTAAAAAAATTTACTTTTATTCATAAAAAATTTATGTATAATTCCACTCATAGGGCAAAGGGATGAAAATCCTCTTTACTTTCTACTCCAATAACTAATAATCTAACTCAAGTTTTTTCATTTTTTCTCTCATTTAGGCAGTTTCTCGACCAATTTTTTGGTATAGAGTGTAGTAAAAATCTACAAAATTATTTACCTTTTGATTGATTGGTTTAAAAATTTTACCATTTTTAACTACAAAATCTTTCAAAAATTCATCAGCATCTTTTTTTTCTAAATAGGTAATTGCCAATTTTTTATAAGTTTTTTCATACCAAGTTTGCAATTTTTTAAAACTCTCAGCAGAACTATCTATCTCCAAATTTTGATTAAATCTCAAAACTCCCGTCTCAAACAAAGCAGTTAAATGTATCAACCCCTCCACATAATAGGCTTCAACCTCGCCAACTTCCATCCACGAAATCAGTTTAACAGCCCGTTTTACGGTATCATTCAAAATATAATTATCGGTTGCGGGGTCTGAATTTTCAAAATATGCCATAAGCCCACCCGTCGTAGCTTTGAACTCCTCAATATTCTTAAAATTCCCATTTTGATTCATCACCGCCTCACTATCCTCTTCACACCACAAAATATGCCCAAATTCATGACCAATCGTAGTAATATCATAGATTTTATGCCAAAGAGTTTCATCTCTCAATAACTTTTCCGAATTTTCCAAAAACTCCGCTGGAAAAATTTCATCATCTATCTTCATCTTTGGTCGAGACTTTAGAGAATCTAGCACATTGTCCCCAAACGCAAATATTTTTTTGCCAAACTCCTTACTCACATTTTCATCATTTGGCACAACTTGAGCGGAAAAAAGTCCATTAAATTCAGCCCCATAAAAAAGCATCGGGCGAGAGAGAAAAAGCGAAGTTTTATTTAAATTACTATGAACGGAATCAAAAATTGTTTTTTTATCTTTAGCAATCTCTTGATAACATTTATTAAACATATTTATAATATTATTTTTAGTGAAATCTGCATTTTTCGCATTTGGATTTGTGATTCGTAAATCCCACTCCAAAGCCACCGCTTTTCTATATTTATCCTCATAGTACTCTAGCGGATGCCCAATCTGCAGTGGAATCGTAACCGCCATCCATTTTTTATCAACCTCTGCCCATTTTGAAATCAATTTTTTACTGTTTTTTTCACTCAAAGCATCTACCAAAGCTTGAAGATATTTTAAAATTTCATTTTTTTGGTTATAAATCTCATCTTCCAAATCTGCCAAAGAGTTTATAAAATTATTTAGCTCTGTTATCACTAAATCTACCTCATCTTTAAAAGCCTCTTGATATGAAAGCGATTTAAACTCTCCATTTTTCTCAACTAAAACAGAATAACTTCTATCGCCAATATTTCCATTTTGGTCTAAATCATATAATTTTTTTTCATTTAACATCTCATAAATTTTGGGTTCATTCTCATCAAACTGAGTGTAGAGTTTCGGGTTAATATCATCTATAATATGAGCTGTCCATTTTGGTTGCCAAGCGCTAAATGCGATTCCAACCTGATGAACTCCCTGCAGGAATGTTCTGTAAAAAGGGGTTAATAGATTTTGCTCCTCAACTATTTTTAGAAGTTGTAAATGGTGAGAGAGATAAAACTTTTTAACCCATTGGTAAGATTTTTTTTGTATCTCAATAATCTCTTTTTCATCTTTATTTAATGATTTCAAAAGTTGAGTCAAAGATTCCTCTCGAAGTTGAACTAATCGAACAACCACAGAATATCGACTTTCTGGATTAATCTCTAAGTTTAATTGAGTAATAAACTCATCTATAAATTTCCGTTTGGGGTCATTGGCATTTGTCAAGATATGAAAATAACTATTTATCTCATCTTGATTAATTTTGACCAACTTGTATAATTTTTCTAAATCTTGATTAAATTGTGTTTTGATTTTTTTTCCTTGTAGCATTGAGGTGTAGATAGTGGTGTGAAAAAATCACACCTTAAAATTAAGTTTCTATTCTGATTAAAATAGATTTTTTATGCACACAATCCATCTTATCGATTTGAGCTAAAGCGGTTTGGATGTCGCTCTCTTTACATTTATGAGTTGAGAAAAGTAGATTTGTGATATTTGTGGAGGTGTCTTTTTGTAAAACTGATGCGATGGAGATATTAAATTCGCTCAAAAGTAGAGTGATTTTGGCAAGAACTCCAATTTTATCTTCAACCGCAAGTCGTAAATAATATTTAGAAATTATATTGTTTGGGTCTTGGAGAGTCAAAGTATCGCCCTCTAATGGTTTTTTAAAGCCTAGCATTGGGGAGTTTTTGTCTCTTGCAATTTGGATAATATCAGCAATCACTGCACTAGCCGTAGCATCACCACCAGCCCCAGCTCCATAATACATAGTTTCACCCACACTATCGCCAATCACACTGATTCCGTTCATCACACCATCGACCTTTGCAATCATCTCATTTTGCTTAATCAAAGCTGGGTGGACTCGTAACTCAATGGAGTTTTCTACTTTTTTAGCAATCGCCAAAAGTTTGATATTGTAGCCAAACTCTTTAGCAAATTCAATATCTTCAGTTGTGATACTTTCAATGCCCTCAATCAGAATATCTTCAGGCTTAGCATCAATTCCATAAGCAATACTTGCCAAAATCAAAAGTTTGTGAGCTGCATCAAAACCACCCACATCAAAAGTAGGGTCAGCCTCTGCATATCCTAACTCTTGAGCCTCTTTTAGAATTTCACCAAAATCCGCCCCCTCATTCATCATTTTGGTTAAGATGAAGTTGCAAGTTCCATTTAAAATTCCTCGAATTGCTTCGATGTGATTTGCACTAAGTCCCTCTCGAAGGGCAGTGATAATTGGAATACCTCCAGCCACACTTGCCTCAAATCCCAAGGCTAAATTTCCCGCACTTTGTTGTAAATCGTATCGGTGGTAAGCTAAAAGTGCTTTATTTGCAGTAACTACATTTTTGTTATTGAGTAGGGCTTTTTTTACAACTTGATATGGTTTTTCAACTCCACCCATAAGTTCTACTACAATATCAATCTCATCATCTTGCAAAATCTCCTCTATATTGGTCGATAAGGGGATAGTGACATCTCTTTTTTTATTTAAATCTCTAACCACACCTTTGGTGACAACTATCTTTTTACCACTTCTTGCTTTGATTATATCAGCATTTTTTTCTAAAATTTTGATAACACTCTCACCAACTGTTCCAACACCAATAATTCCGATTTTTACCACTATTTTGCCTTTTTTGTTGCTAAATATTTTTTAATACATTTTGCTGCTTGTCTGATTCTTTTTTCATTTTCAATCAAAGCGATTCGCACATATTCATCACCCTCTTGTCCAAATCCAATCCCTGGACTTACGGCAACTCCAGCTTCTCGTAAAAGCTCTTTTGAAAACTGCATACTACCAATGGAGCGAACCTCCTCGGGAATTCTTGCCCAAACAAACATAGAAGCATTTGGTCTATCTATCTTCCATCCAGCCAATTCAAAGCTCTCCAAAAGTACATCTTGCCGTTTTTTATAAATATCTACTATCTCTTGTAAGCACTCTTGAGGTCCATTAAGTGCGACGGTTGCTGCGACTTGAATTGGGGTGAACATTCCATAATCAAACCACGATTTTATCTTTTGCAAAGCTCCAATAATTTTAGCATTTCCTGTAAAAAATCCAACTCTCCAACCTGCCATATTATAACTTTTGCTCAAAGTATAACTCTCAACAGCTACATCTTTAGCCCCTTCAATCTCAAAAATCGATGGGGTTTTATAATCTCCAAAAGTCAAATCTGCATAAGCTATATCACTAATTATATAAAATCTTTTTTGCCGTGC
>JAOZPA010000061.1:0-9158 GCA_029932985.1 Campylobacterales bacterium | reverse complement strand
GCTTCGGTTTCGGGGTCTAACTCAACTCCATATTTTCGAGCATACCAGTCACAAATTGCTAGTCGGAGCTTGAAAATTCCTTTACTCGCAGAATATCCAGAAGTTTTGGGTTTTGATGCACTTTCAATTAATTTATCTACAATATGTTGTGGGGTGTTGCCGTCAGGATTTCCCATTGAAAAATCTATGACATCTTGTCCTGCTCGTCTAGCTCGTAATTTTATCTCATTTATTTCAGCAAATACATAATTTGGTAATCTCTCTATTGTGTGAAATCTTATTTCATCAAACATTAATTATTATCCTTTTTTTAATAAATTTTTTAAAGGTTTTGCCAAAATATTAGGCAAGAGTATCTATCTATCATAATATAGTAACTTTTGGGGGCTATGAACTATCTCTCTGACAAAAATATAGTTAAGCCTCGTTTTATATTGTCTAGGGTGAAATTGTCACTAATTTTTAAGTATTGACTATTTTTGGGAATAGCGATTGAAAAATTTTTGACTCTCTCTTGACTATGAAAATGCTCTAAAATATTCAATTTTTTATCATAAAATATCAAATATGGGTACCATTTGTCATATTTATGGGCTCTGATTTTTATTTCACCTGCATTTTCAACTTTTACCATATAATCTTCTAATGGTTTTTGCAACTCAATATATCGATTGCTCGTGATTTTGAGGCTAATTAATCTAGCCTCTTTGGTGTTTAATTGGTAGCTCCATTTTGTTTTTGAGATTTTGGTTATATCTGAAATAGTTGTGCCTCGTTTTAAAAACTCTTTTGCTAACATTACAGGGTCTAAAATATTTGAAGTTTTGAGTGTGATATTCCATATAAGATGATTTGAGCTTTTTATCATTTTCTTGGTAAGAAAAAAATTATAACCCAAAGCATTTAAAGAATCTGTGACTATTTTGATAAAGATTACACCATTTTCATTTTTTGTAGAAAATGTTATATTTAAAACTTGTGGATATTTAAAAAACAGCTTTATTAGTCCATTTTCCTTTAGTTTACTAAGAATTCTAACCGAATTTGCCTTAGTATTGGAAATTTTATATGTGCCTCTTTTTTTAAATAAGATATTGATTAAATTTTTCTTTTTTTTATATTGAGTTGAACCCATTAAATTTTTTATTTTGTTTGTGACTACATCCCCAAACGAAAAATTAAATGCCAAAAACAATATAAGAAAAATTTTTACCACGCCTTGCCTCCACCAAGTTTTTTATATTCCTCTTTAGTAATTTCGCTCAAACTATTGCCTCTATATAGAAATCTAACTTTTGCTTTTTTATCATATTGTGTCTCGGTTGAATCAATATTTGTATTAAATCGACCATGACCTGTTATAATTAATTGGTCTCTGGACAAATCAAGTTCTATATTTTTGCCCATTTTATTTGCTTTTTTTAGAGTATCAAGATAAAAAATTCCTAGCCAAACTTTACCTTTTCTAGCATTAATCGTAATTTTCTCAATTTTTTTAACCTCAATCACCTCAGCCTCAACTTTAGTTTGATTATTTTCACTATTTTTAGCATCTGCCAAAACTGCATTTGTGGCATTATTATCTGCATCTGTTTGATTGCTTTCGGGGATAGTCTCCTCCGCAGTGTTTGAAAAAAGTTCATCTTCTGGTTCACTATTTTCATCATCAGGAATAGTTTGGTCTTGTGTCGTTTGAGTAGATTGCGAAGTGATATTTCCATCTAAAATTTCTGTTTTATTGGTAAAATAATAATAACTATATGCAATAATACCCAAAAGCACAATGGCAAATATAATCCTCTTATCGCTACTGCTAGACTCCTCATTTAGATAAACTTTACCAACTGACTTATCTATATTAGTAGGAATAGTAGTAATTTTCTTTCTCCTATTTTCAGTAGATTTTTTTTTGTCAGCCTTAGATTTATCTTTTTTGCTAACTATAAAATCACCTCTCATCTCCTCTAGCGAAATCTCATATTCTCTCTCCAAAATATCTAAAAAACCATTTAATTTCGTTTTATTTAATTTAGCTAAAGCCTCAATATCTTTATCCATAATTAACTTAACATAAGTTGCATCTATGTAAGTTTTTTTTTGGATATCTTTGATTTTAAACTCTTTTAACTTATTTATTCCATTCATATATTATCTCATCCTATCACATAAAATAGCGGTTGCCACACTAACATTTAGAGATTCAAACTCTCTTTCCATTTTTATCGAAAGCAATTTATCCATCTTTTTCAAAAGTTTATTACTCAATCCCTCGCCTTCACTTCCCATAAATAGTGCCTTTTTTAGATTTATGTTGGTTGAGCGAATATCAACTCCACTTTTATCAGCCCCATAAACCGTAAATCCAACCTGTTTTAATTCATTTATTGTATCAAGTTCATTTTGCATCATCGCAATTGGCATATCAAATAATGCCCCAGAACTACTTCTTGCTACTGCATCAATTTTGATATTTTTAACACCACTAATGATTATGCCATCCACTCCTAGCGAATAAGCACTTCTAACAATCGCACCAATATTTCCAACATCCGTAATACCTTGTAAAACTAATAAAAAATTCTGCTCTTTTAAAGTATCAAAACTACTAAACTCATAAGGTTCAATCTCAAGCAAAAAGCCTTGATGATTTCCGCCACGACTCATCGCTTGAGCCTTTTTGAAGTCTAGTTTTATTATTTTTTGATTAAGCCTACCTATTTTTGAAAAAAGTTTTTTGTCAATCTCTTTTGCTAAATAGATATTTTTTATTAGTTTTGGATATTTTTCTAAAATATAAATAAAAATCTGTTTTCCAAATACTATCATAGTGTGGATTTTATCTAAAAAGTTATAAATTTAAGTTGATTTTAGAATATGAAATTTTTTTTTTAGTAAATTTATAGAGGAGAGGAGAGATTTATGCACTTACAAGTTGATTGTAGCACTCTTTAACACTCTGACCTGTTAGTTTTGAGATTAATTTTGCTTTACTTTTTTTGGGAATATCTAAAGAGCTTAAATCTTGCAAAGTTATTTTGAGACTATTTTTGACTCCTGCTTTGATGACGACACTCCACTCACCTCTTAAATCGGCTTTGGCTAAAATATCTTTTAATTCATCAGCAGTTGCTAAAAAACTTTTTTGGTGAAGTTTACTAATCTCTTTAATCATATATATGGTTCGAGTTGGCTCGATTTTGGAGATTTCATCTATGAGTTTAACTACTCGTTTTGGGGATTCATATAGGATAGTGTTGTATCCGCAAAAAAGTATCTCATTTAATTTTTCATCTCTATCTTTTCCCTTATGGGGTAAAAAGCCAAAAAACAAAAACTCTTTATCGCTAAATCCACTTCCAGCAATTGCCACTAATCCTGCATTTGCCCCAGCTAAAACTTCATATTCGATAAAGTTTTGTTGGCAGTATTGGACTAATTTAATTCCGGGGTCGCTAATGCACGGCATCCCCGCATCGCTCATATAAACTATCTCTTTTTCAAAAATAGATTTAGGGATTGAGGCTAAAACTTGTGATTCATTATGAGAATGGAGAGGGATAAATTTTTCAACCTCAAAGCTGAGATTGAATTTTTGTGAGAGAAGGGAAAGTAGCTTTTTTGTTACTCGACTATCTTCACAAAAAATTATTTGAGCTTTTAGAAGAGAATTTACAGCTCGATGTGTAATATCTTCTAAATTTCCTATCGGTGTAGGTACAAATGTGACCAAACTATTTTAAGTTATATTTCTTCTTAAATTTCTCAACTCGACCAGCGGTATCTACAATTTTTTCACTTCCTGTGAAAAATGGGTGACACTCACTACAAATATCTATTCGCAAATCTGCTTTATTTGATTTTGTCTCAAATGCATTTCCACAAGCACACGATACTTTTGTTACTTGAAATTCTGGATGAATATCTTTTTTCATTAAAAAAATCCTTCTGTTATTATTGTTTAAATTTATAAAATTACAAGGAACTATAGCCGAAACTATAACTCCTTGCTAATAGGGGGAGGGGAACTGGCATTATAGCAAAAAAATTAATTAATATCAAGCTAAAATCTTAGAAGTTGCACAAATAACGGCAGTTTCACTTCTTAAAATTGATTTTATTTGAAAACTTAGTTTTTTAAATTCACAAAAAGCCTCTTTTTCGCTATCAGTAAAGCCTCCTTCAGCTCCAACTAAGATTCGACTGGCTTTAAAGTCACCGTTTTTCTCACTGCCAAAATCAATAACTGTAAAATCTTGATAAATTTTCACAAATTCATATAAGTTTTTCAAAACTTCAAGCTCCATTATATCTCCACGACCGCACTGCATAGAGGAGTTGATTAAAATCTTTTTTAATCTAGTTAAATTTGGTTTAAAGTTTTTTTGACTTCGTTCACAATAGATAAAAGAGATTTTAGAAACCCCAAGCTCATTTAAAATATGAATATTTTTCTCAACGGTTTTGGGGTCAATAACACACCAACCGATATGAAAATCATCCGTAATCTCCATATCTTCAACTTTACCCTTAAGTCTTAAAATTGCATCTTTTCTATTAATCCCACTAATTTGATAACTATATCTGAATTTATCCCTAAGATTGCGAACATCAATTAAATCTCCCAAAGACAATCGCTTGACCCTGAAAAGATATTTATAATCCTCACCTGAAATCTTAATCTGCCCCTCACCAGCATTTGAATCATAAAAATATTGCATTATTTAACTCTATGCCAAATCTCGGGTTTTCCACTATTTTTACTGATAATCATCTCTTTACCAGTGCCTGAAAGTTGCCCATAAAATACAATTCCTAGTGAACTTTTTGTTTTCATATATAGAGAGCTATTTTTTACCTCCCATCGCCCAGAATTTGCCATCGCAAAAACATTCCTTTTAATAGGTTCAATCTTTGCTGGTCGCTTATCTCGCCATGAACTATTTTTGCTTCCAAAATCTCTATCTTTGCCCTGCATATCCATATTCATCTCATCGCCAAAAGTTTTATTACCCACCTCAACATTGCTATTGCCAATCTTTACATTGACATTGAACCCTGCATCTTCATCCTCTTTTGTAGGCTCTTGGAGAGTTTTCCTAAAATCTCGCTTCTTCAAATTCATACCATTAGAGAGATTTTTTTTGTGATAAGTGAAAAAACCATCGCTTCTCAAATCCAGCTCACCCATCTCACCTACCCATCGCCCAACAATCGACCTATCAGAATCATCCTGTTTTTTAATATTAATTTTTGTAATATTCATAGTTTGATGTTGTGACAACTCCCTATTCAAAGTAGTAGAAACAATCTCACCACGAATATTTTCAGGATACAAAGTCACCTTGACCCCATCTCCTCGTCTCTCAAGATAAATCTTTCGCTGAGTATTTGTATTTGTCACACTACCCTTTGCCTCGGTGATACTATCAGATTCTTTTTTTGCAGAGAGTTTATAATTTGCCCCACTATAATTCACACTCCCCGTAATTGACCCATCCCCAGCCTCCACAAGCTTCATCTCAACTCTATTGTTTTTATACTCACCTTTGTAAGTACCATTAAAATTAGCCACACAAATTGTAGCAAACAGTAGCCCAATCACAAAAAAAATAAAACTCTTTTTCATAATATACTCCTTGTAGAATCGTTAATTTCTCATTATATCCAAAATATCTTTAAGCATCAATTCCTATTTCTATCGATTTTCAATATACTCCTTTGTATTTTGATAACCCTCTTTGGTTTTATCCCACATTTGACCAGTGATTTTTACAACACCTTTGCCAATCTTTTTACTAGTATGCACCACTTCATCTTTGACTTTTCGTGGTTTATTTGTGGCATTTTGATTTTTATATGTCTGTACATTATTGCTACTCGTACACCCCACCAAAAATACCCCAAAAACCAATACTCCAATTAAACTTTTTTTCATCATTTCTCTCCATATATAGATTTGCTAGATATAAGCTCTTTTATATCCAGTTTTTTTCCAAATTTCTGCACCGCATTCATATAAGCTTTCTGCCTATTTACCGAAATTCCTTTGCTTTTGATAATTTGACTCGATAAAATTTTGCCGTTAGATTTCAGATAAACAGTAACTCGATGAGTATAAACATTCCACCCTTTAGATTTTTGATGCGACTCATCCACCTTTATCTCAATCACCAAATCAGACTTTTCACTCACCTTGTAGCCACTTTTTGCAATCTTTGAAGCCACCTCATTTTGATACAGCTCATGCAAACTATTCTTGAGACTAAAAGCCAAATTTCTATCAATCTCATTAATCTCAATAAAAATTTTATCATATCGGCTCAGGTAACTAAGTGAATCAAACTTGCTATCTAGCACCTTCAAAAGTTTCACCTGCGAAATCGCTTTTTTCACTTGAGGCAACATACTTTTCAAACTCAGCATCCTCTCTAAACTCGAATGCTTTTGCGAATAATGTTCAATATTTCTAATTATCGAATCCCCACTTCTAAGCTCCCCAGCAATTTTATTAAACAGTTCTTGCCGACTTACACTCATCAGAATATAGGTTTTCAGCCCCCTCACCGCTGAATTTGCCACCTTGGAATTTGTAAAACCAATCCTCTTAACCTCCAAATTTATCTGCTCTTTAACATTTTTGCTATAACTTTTTGCTGTCGCTACTTTTATCTGCTCATATTTAGAATTCACCTCCACACTTAGCCGTGAAGCCATATCATTAAAAGCCCCAGCTTTTGCACTTTTCAAATCTGTACCCTCGCCAACACCATAGAGATTTTGATTATTATTTGGTGTATTTAGATACCATTTTGGAATTTCACTCCCCAAATGGCTACCTATACAACCTCCAAACCAAACCAAAATTAAAACATATATAACAACTTTTTTCATTTAATCCTCTTTACTATCTGATAAATTTTTGCTCGTGAGGTTTCCCCCTCCAGCACTCCCCACGAATAACTCTCACCAATCTGATTTGAAATAGTTAATTTTATAGGGGTATTTAGAACTTCACAACTTCGGTTGCCATTTAATGGGTCAATATTTTCGCCCACATCATAAAGTTCAAACTCATCTCCATCCTCTAGCCCATCGATAATCCCTAAATTTATTTGACCGATATACTCTTCACCATCAAATTTTATCTTTGTCAGATAACCTTGAAGCCTTGCCATTTTTGAGATTGGCTCTTTGATTTGTGGCATCGCTTTAATTGCCACTGATTTAATCACACCCACCATCGCATTATTGCTAATTTTGCTTCCCGTCCCCACACTCACATCATCACTGATAGTTTGACTAAAAAGTATTTTGCCCGTCTGAACATCTAGCATCTTGACACTCAAAGTCACTTCCACCTTTGTCCCACTAGCCACATAGGAAACCACTCCAGCCAAAAGTCCAGCTATCTGAGTTTTGCGATTGTTTGAGTGAAGCCCTGCAAAAGTTGCCAAATGCCCCAAACCTCTATAATCTTTATTGTTGATTTTGACATTATCAAGTGAACCTGTGATAATATACCGCACACCAATCATCTCTCCAAACTCAACCAAAGTTGAATCATCCACTAGCCCACTATCTTGAAACTTCTGCTCCGCCTCAATCTTATCTATATCCTCCCGACTATAAAGATGAAAACCTGAAATTTGCTTGACAATATTTTCTGTAATTGCCACCAACGACTGCGAAACCCTAGAATCCCTCATACCAAATGCTGAATTATTTGTGAAATTAACCACAGCAACTCCCGTGCCTTTACTCCTGTAAATAGGCTTACATATTTGGGGAATTGTCAACTTAGCAGAGTGAATATCCTGAAACTTCATAACATCTACTTTTGTGGAAGACCAGAAGCATCCACTAAAAATAGGTATTATACAAAATAGTAATATCTGATATTTTTTCATAGATAGAGTATATATATATTTTATTTAAGACTTGATAAAATATTTTTCTTTTTTTGGATTATTGTTTGGCAAAGTAAAATGGGATATTTTTAAGATATTCCATTAAGTAATATTTATTATAAGGTATTTATGTTACAAATCTACTATTTTCTAAATATGACTAAAGCAACTTAAGATTTCCATATAGAAAAAATAAAAAAGACGAACTTTCTCAAAGTAATAAAGCACCAAAAAAAGCTCTATTTTTCTTATTTTAGTCTTAAATGGGTATTATTAGGATTTCTGAATTATGATAAATTACTATTAAGTAAGTTTTTATTTAAAAAATGTTTCAAAAAGTATCAAAAAAAGAGATAAGTGTAATTTGAGGTTTCATAACTATTTTATAAAAAATAGTTATGTTTAAGGTTTTGTCACTTTTGTGTCACTTTGTAGCAGATGTATAATAAAATATCTTTTTTCAACTTATATTAGAACTAATTTGCCTATTTTATTGTTATAATTTCATCAGACAGGAAATAAAGCTCTTAAAAAAGACCAAAAAATTTAATGATACACTCCATCATTTGGTTAGAGTTAGACTACACACCTGCAGGAGTTATAAAGGACTTAGAATGAGTATGATGAAAGAAGCAACATCCAAATCTTATAGAATGCTAGTTATGAACACATTTGCATTTACTATAGCTTTTGCGGCATGGTTATCAAATGGTGTTTTGATTACATTTTTAGTGTCAAATGGAATTCTTGACTGGACAGCAGTCCAAATGGGTACAGTTATTGGTATCCCAGTTTTGACAGGTGCATTATTTAGATTACCAATGGGTATTCTGACAGATAAATTTGGTGGACGACCGATTTTTACAATTGGACTTTTATTTGCCTCTACAGGTATGGTATTAATGTCTTATGCTCAAACATATTCAGACTTTATTATAGCTTCACTAATATTTGGTACAGTTGGTTCAACTTTTGCCGTAGGTATTGCATTTACTTCAGTTTGGTTTCCAAAAGATAAGCAGGGTCTAGCTCTTGGTATTTTCGGTGCAGGAAATGCTGGTGCAGCTTTAACAGCTCTTTTTGCTCCTACTATTTTGATTAGCTTGATAGCTGATGGAGATATGGAGGCGTGGAGACAACTTCCAATTATGTATGCAATAATGTTATCTTCTATGGCTGTTTTCTTCTTCTTTATGACAGAAAATAGAAAACCAGATAGTTCAAACAGAACACTAGGTCAAATGTTATCTC
>JAOZPA010000186.1 GCA_029932985.1 Campylobacterales bacterium | reverse complement strand
CATCGCCAGACTTGCAAAAATCAAAAAAAGAAATCAGATGAAAAAAAATATCAACACTGTAAAAACTATCTTGGATGCTTTGCCATTTATAAAAAAATTCACAAATAAAATTATCGTAATCAAATATGGAGGGGCAGCTCAGACAAATCCCGAGCTAAAAAAAAGTTTTGCTAAAGATATTGCACTGCTTTATCTTGTGGGAATCAAACCCGTGATTGTGCATGGTGGGGGCAAAAGAATTAATTTAATGTTGGATAAATTAAAAATCCCAACTACATTTTATGATGGGCAACGAGTTACGACCAAAGAGGTGATGGAGATTGTGGAGATGGTGCTTAGTGGGTCGATAAATAAAGAGATAACTACTTTTTTAAACCACCACGGAGTCAAGGCGATAGGGGTGAGTGGCAAAGATGCAAATTTCATAAAAGCTAAGCACAAAGACAAAAAAAATTTTGGTTATACGGGAATCATCACCGAGATTCAAAATCAAGTGATTCAAAATTTGATAGATGAGAATTTTGTGCCTGTCATCGCTCCCATCGGCTCTGGTGACACCATCGACCATATCGGATATAATATAAATGCAGATTTAGCCGCTAGTAAAATTGCCATCGCATTAAAAGCTCAAAAAGTGATGTTTTTAACCGATACTATGGGGGTTTTGGATAAAGAGAAAAAACTTTTATCGACCCTCACAAAAAGACAAATTGAAAATTACAAAAAAGATGGTACAATCTCAGGGGGGATGATTCCTAAAGTGGATTCTTGTATAGAAGCTATCAATAACGGTGTCAAAAAAGCCCATATTATCGATGGCAGAATCGAACATTCAATCCTCTTAGAACTTTTTACAAATGAAGGTATAGGAACAGTTATCCGAACTAAGGATTAGAAAATAGAGGTTTAGGAATTCCAAACCTCCAATATATTTTAAGCTACAAAGCCTCTTTTAAAAGTTTATAAGCTAAAGTTGCCTCTTTTGAGCCGTGCTTTGATGCTAAATCATACCATTTCAAAGCTTTTTTGGTATTAGTTTTTGTGCCATAACCATTTTCATAAATTAATCCTAGCTGATATTGAGCCAAAGAATCACCTGTATTTGCTTTTTTCAAAATAAATTTAAAGTGTTCATTTTCCTCAATATTTGTTACTTTTAAATGGTGCATCTCAATCTTGATACTATTTATTTCACTTTTTATAGATGATGGTTTTTTACTCAAAATAGCAATCTCTTTAAACAAATATAGAGCCAAAATAGCATCTTTATTTCCCTGTTTTGCTGATTTTTTGTACCAAACTAGAGCTTGTGCATCATCATCTTTTGCCATTTGATAATACAAACCTAACTGATATTGACTCTTTGCATCTCCATTTTTGACAATAGGTTTAGCCTCTTTTTCATACAAAGCATTAGCCGACAAATTCATAGTAACCCAAATAGATAATGTAAAAAAAATAATTTTTTTCATACTTAAATCCTCACTTAATAATAGGAGAATTATATACTATTTATAAGATAATTACAAGGCATATAAAACAATTTATATAATTAGTATAAGATAATTCTATTTTTTCTCACTAATTTTTCATTAAAGTAAATTCTTTTTTACTTCATCAAAATTCAAATCTATCAATAATTTACCATTTTTAAATATCGGTTGCATTAAATTTTGCCCTTTTAAATCTTCGATTCTCACCGTTTTCAAATCATCTTTTTGGACTGCAAGTCGCCCTTTTTTTGACCTTTTGCCACTATCGGTTATGGGATCTTTATATACATCTCTCCACTTTCCATCAATCTGAATAGCTGATGCTTTCATCGCAAAGCTTAGGGTATCACGATTTGCATGTTGGAGTAATGCCCCTCCCATTCCAAAAGCGATATTTACAGCAGAAAATTTATGGGCTTTCATATTTTCCAAGATCTCCTTGATTGAGCTTTCCTCTATTCCATCGCCTTGAATTACCCGAACCGCTGGATGCAACTCTATGTAACCTTTTGAGTTTATCTCACCGCCAAATTTTTCATATAACCGTTTCAAAACCTCCACCACAATCTCCTTAGGCTCTCCAGAATCTGGTCGAATTATCACTGTCGCTCCCGAATCTATCACCTCTTCTTTTAAATCTTCTCCCCAAATTTTGGAGACGGCATTAAAAATATCGTAGCTATCACTCACCACCGCAACTAATGAGTTTGGTTTGGCAAATTGTCTCAGCATATTTCGGTAGGCTTCCACTTCGTTGTCTTTTCCCCAGCTTGTGATGGTTGAGTGTTCGGTAGCGGGAATTGAAAATCCTGCCATTTTACAGTCATAAAATTTCCTAGCCCCCATAATTGCATTTATATTATCTGTTCCCATAAAATTAATCAGATGTGCCATTCCACCCAAAGTTGAAGATTCATTTGAGGAAACCCCTCGTGAACCAAAATCGTGTAGTTTAAATTCTAGTCCATCGCAATTTTCCGCTGTTTCTAGCATATAAGATTTGATTAAATTTTTGATTCTCCACGAAATTGTGGCAACAGTTGTGGGATACCAAATCGCTCTTAGCAAAGAGGTTTCTATGTAAGAAGTTAGCCAAAAACATTTTGGGTCGGTATTTATCACTTGCACTAAAGCTGTCGATGTAGGGGCAATAGTCCCCTCAGGAATCGCCTCAATTTTTAACGGCAAAAATCCCTCATAAGTGTCTAAAATATATTGCCATCCATCCGCATAAAACGGCACTTGATGAAGTTCAAAAATCTCATCTGCTTCATCTATATCATTTTGGGTAATTGGGGTTAAAAGATACTCTTTGATAAAAGCCTGAAGTCCAAAAAACAGAATCTCCTTGAACTCTCCACCTCTCGCCTCGATATAAGATGAGATGAACTCACTCTTTGGTGGATATTGTAAATAATGACTCGCTTTGTAACTATCTGTGTTTAAAATTAAATTTTTCATAATGAAAATCCTTCATTGTTTTTTATTTGCCAGTCTATCTGGACTTTGGGGGTTTAATTACCCCTTACGGAAATTTTTTATTACCAAAATATATGCCAATCATTCTCTTTAACATCCTCATTGGGACATTTAAATTTAAATCCATACTTATTTTTAGTATTCTTATATAATTTCTCACGATTATTCATATATGATTTTTTGAGTGTTTCCTTCGATAATTCATAAGGACTAATCCAAGTTTTTGTATTATTTATATCTATCTGTAAAGAAGAGCTAGAATCTAAAACATAGCTTAAAATAAAGTTAGGTTTATCTATTTTATATTTGCCTGTCAGATAAAAAGATTTTGATTTAATTGGAATAAATTTCCAACCTGAATAATACACACCATTTTCTTTTTTAAAAGATAAATAATACTCTCCTTTGGGAAAATTCATTGAAGAATATTTATATTTTCCTTTGGAATCATCTACTATATATAAATTTAACTCATTTTTAAATTCAAAGTGTAATTCTTCAGATACACAGTTTTCATAATCAGTTATTGTTCTACTG
>JAOZPA010000185.1 GCA_029932985.1 Campylobacterales bacterium | reverse complement strand
TATAATCTTACAAACTGTCAACTACTTTTACTAATTTATGAAGGATGCCAAAAAATTGTGCCATTTCTGGGATTTTATCTCTATCTTAAAGGGAAAAAATATATAATCCAAAAGATAAACCAAGAAAAAAGTTATCGAGTTTCAATAAATTTAGCTGTGGATGAAAATGCAGATATTATGGAAAGAGGCACTGAAAATTTAAAAATCGGATTCGATATATCTCATATTAGAAATTTTTTAGAAAAAAACACACTGACACCAAAGGGAGAAATTCCAGAATTTAATTGAAATTATTTTTTATGTTATAATTAAATAAAAGGAGAAATAATGCGATTGAGGGGGGAAAAACAATATGTAGTGTGATTGCGAGTGCTGCTTCAGTTTATTTAGGAAATGAGTCGCTTCGACAATGGATTGATGATAATCCAAAAGATACGGTTTGTTTATTAATTGAATTACTAAAAGCTTTTCAACAATTTTTTAGAGAAAATATAGATAGCGGAGGCAGAAAACGAACAGATATTTTATACTCAAATCTAGATAAAACTATCCAAAAAGGGATAGAGCAAACTTTAGAATATAGCGATACCGTAGGAGTAGATGAACACCACTTGCTCATTTTTAATCGAAAGAAAAAAGTGAAATGGAAAAAGAAAATTTGGCAAAGCATTCTAATGAGAAAGAAATTTGAAGATATTTTCCATTTGGGGGTTTTAGGCAAAATATGAGTAAAAAGTGTTAGTAACAATAAAAATGGTTGATACAATTTCCCTATTTTTTTTAAAAGGTTTCTTTTTCTTTAATTAATATTTTATTTTTACATCTTTTTTATTTTATAATAGTTTTATAATTAATTTTGTTGTAAAATTCCAAAATAATCTATGGTAATTTAAATTATATTTAAGGATATTCATTGCTTTTTTATCAGAATCAGGATGGTTATTGCTATAATAGTGATACGAATTTTTTATATGATTTTATATCTTTGTTTGAGCCGAAAAATGAGGTTTTGGATGTGGGGTGTGGATGTGGAGTTTTGGGTTTGTTGGTTGCGAAGGATTTTGCGATTAATTTGACTCAGAATGATATTCAAAATAAAAATATTTTTTTAACTTCTAAAAATTCAGAGATAAACTTAATAAATTCTACTGCTATTTTGGGGGATTTCCTGCAAACTAGTTTTGAAAAAAAGTTTGATTTCATTATTTCAAATCCTCCATTTTATCAAGATAGTGGAACTTTAGGGAAAAATAAAATTAAGAATATTAGCAGATACAATAAATTTTTACCTTTAAATAGTTTTCTGAAAAAAGTGAATAGTTTGCTAAAACCGCAGGGGGAATTTATATTTTGTTACGATTCTAGCCAATTAGTAGATATTATGAGTATTGCAAACTTGCTGAAAATGCCGATTATTGATATAAGATTTTTACATCCGTTGGATTTTGGCGAGGCTCATTTGGTTTTAATTAGAATCAAGAAAAGTTCAAGGTCGAAGCTTAAGATTCATAAACCGTTATTTATTCATATTGGTAAAAAATTTAGTGATGAGGCGGAGAAAATTTTTCAAAAAAGTGAGGCACATAGTATAAAATGTCAACTATAAGAGAAAAAGATGGCTTTGATTTTACATTTGATGAGTTAAAATGTGGTGAGTGTGATGGATTATGTTGTATTGGAGAGAGTGGTTTTATATGGGTAAATTCTGGCGAGATGAGAGAGATTGCTAAATTTTTACAGATAGATTTAGCTGAATTCAAAGAGGAATATCTAAAAAAAATCAATTATAAATACTCAATAAAGGAGCGAAGAGTTTCGCAAGATAATTATGAGTGTTTATTTTTTGATAGAGAAATCCGTGGTTGTACCATATATGATGTCCGACCAAAGCAATGTAGAACTTACCCATTTTGGGAATATTTTAAGAATAATACAGATGAATTAATGAGAGAGTGTATTGCAATAAGTAAAATTAAAAAAGGCAAAAAAGATGAATAAGTATTTAACAGTATTATTAGTAGCGATAATATTTTCGTTTAATGGATGTGCGGTGAAGGCAAAAAAGATAGATATGAAGCTAAGCAAGATTAAGATAGGCAAAAAAGCATTTGAAGCGGAGGATGAGTATATTTTAAAAGGGCTTTACTATGCTCAAAATCAGAAATATTTGGAATCGGCTAAGGTTTTTGAGACTTTATATAGTAAAAGTAAAAAGGATTTTTATCTTATTGAGGCATTGAAGTTGATTTATCATAGTGGCAAATTTGATAGTGATTTGGCAAAGAAAATTGTGAAAAAATCTTCAAAAGTGATGAATAAAAATCTGAATCTAAAGCGAATGGTTGCAATATTTCATCTATATAAAGATGACCTAAGAAAGAGTGAAAAATTGGCAATGCAGATTTTGAAAAAGGATAGTTCTATTAAAAATTATCATCTAATTGCTCTTATTAAAAAACAAAAAAAAGAGTACCAAAAATCTTATGACTATTTTATGAAAGCTTATAAAATTAAACAAGATGATGAGAGTATTAAAAGTGCTTTTGATATACAATATAATTTTTTATTGAAGCGAGAAAAAGCAAAAGAACTTCTCCAAACTCATATAAAGAGGGTCGGTTGCTCTAAGGAGATATGTACTTTCTTGGCAAAAATTCATGCAGAAAATGGTGATTTTGACTCAATGGCATCTATCTATGAAAAACTTTCTAAAACATTTAAAAATAAAGCATACAATGAATATTTGATTGAAATTTATATGTATCAAAAAAAATATGATAAAGCTATTAAGATGTTGGAGGATGATAATAATCTACAAAAATTGATGAAAGTTTATGCAGGGAAAGGCGATTTTTTAAATGCCAGTAAAACAGCAAAAAAACTATACAAAGAGGATAATAATGCAGAATTTTTGGCTTTAGAAGCGATTTATGAATATGAATATTTAAGTAAAATCTCTAACTTTACAACTCTCGATAGTGTGCTAAAAAAATTTAAAATAGTTCTGGCATCCATCAATAAAGCAGAATATTTAAACTACTATGGGTATCTTCTCATCGACCATAATATTGATGTAAAAGATGGGATTTTACAAGTGCAAAAAGCATTAAAATTAAAACCAAAATCATCTGCATACCTTGATTCATTGGCATGGGGATTATACAAAGATAATAGATGCAAGGAAGCTTACGAAATTATGAAAAAACTAGTTAGCGATAGCGAAGATGCAGAGATTATCAAACACTACAAGATAATTAAAAAATGTAAATAGAGGAGAGGGGTTGAGGAGATTTCTCATAAAAATCTGACCTTATTGAATTTCTATTCCTTATATTTTAGTATTAATTTGGTGCGAAAAAATCGCACCCTACGAAAACTATTTTAAAATCTTTGAAAACTTTTGATTTAAGCTATTTAGATATCTAATATCTATTCTAAAATCTTTTTTATATGATTTTATCGCCATTTTTCTAACATCTTTTAGCACATCTATAAATTCCAAAGTCAATTTATCTTCCATTATCGTAT
>JAOZPA010000184.1 GCA_029932985.1 Campylobacterales bacterium | reverse complement strand
TTGAAGTCTGCGGTGAAAAATAATGATTATCGAAATATAGAGTATTATTTTGATGATTCGATTACACACAAAAATGTGAAATGTTTGAAGTTGATTTTTATGGAAAATAATTGGTATGTGGCGGTTGCAACGGAAAAGGAGAAGTTGATTTTTCTACGAATCTCATTTATCAAAGCGGTTAATTACTGTGACAAAAATTCATATCAATCATCAAAAGTTCATAAATATAATGATTTTTTGAAAACTTTTCAAAACTCGCTGACACGTTTTGGAGAGCCAAAACAAACCGCTCATATAATGGCAAGTGCGGAGATTGCTAAATATTTTAAACCCAATATGAAAAAATTTCTCTCCAGTCAAAAATTTATAAAAGAAAATCCAGATAAAAGTATAGAGTTCACATTGGAATACACCCACCCATTAGAAATTTTGCCCTTTATCAAAAAATGGCTACCAGATTTGATAATCATAAGCCCTAAAAAACTAAAAGAGGAATATCTTCAAAAATTAAAAATAATGATAGAAAAACAGATATAAGCTTCTAATTAACCCATTTTTGTCCTAGAGTAATTGTATAATACCATTATTCAAATTAAAGGGGTCGATAATGAACAAGGAAATTATAAATTTAAAAAATACACTGCCGTCTATTGGGCAAAATTCTATAAATATTTTGGGAAATTTAGTTAATCAATATTTTGATTATAAAAAAGATACTGCTATGATTAAATATGAAACAAAAAAACTTAAAGAACAAACTAAAATTATTATTAAACAAATTGACTCCAAGCTTGAAGATTCATTAAATAAAAATAATAATGATTTCAAAAAGGAGATGTATCGTTTAGAAACTATTGCTAAAAATTTGGCTGAAAATGCAGGAAATAAAAAAATAATTTTAGAGAATATATCAGAACTTACTAAAAGAATTTCTAATCCATCTACTCCCTTGTCAGTAATAGAAACAGAAACTATTTCCAAATTGATTTTATTACATAGTCACTCATTTCAAAATGAAAGTAATCAAGATATAGAAAAACTGAAACTTATGAGTGGTTTTAATCAAAATCAAATATTAATGGACGGGGAATAAAATGCTACGAATTATTGCAGGAGTTGCTGCTTTAGCTTTAGGTGCTTATATCGTAAATGAAGCGATGTCTGAAAATAGAGAGGTAAGAGATGACTATGAAAATGAGTTTGAATTTTCAAAATCTACAATCAAATCCCATTATAAAAAGGCTGATAGAAAAGATAAATTAGATAAACTTTTTAAAGCTAAAAGAGCAAAACAAAAAATATCCAATACAATTTATAAACAATTCAAAGAGGGAAAACAGAATCTAAATGAAATTCAACAAAATCTTATCACCTTAAAAGAGAGATTAAATCAACTATTTGGGCAAAAAAAATTGGAAAAGGAGCGAAATAAAAAAATTGAAATTCAAAAAGAGATAAATATAGTCTTGCTTACTCGTAAAGAATTATTCAAAACTCAAGATTCTATTAAAAAAAATCTTGCATATCTTAGAGTGGAATTAAATAATGGAAATAGCATAGTTAGGGATATTCAAAAAGAGATAAACAATGTGCTAAAAAGTTAATGAAAAATTATATTGTTGCCTATGATATTAAGTGTGCTAAAAGAGCATATAGAGTGCATAAATTGATTTATGATTATGCCTTTGGAGGTCAAAAAAGTGTATTTGAACTTCTTTTAAATGAAAGAGATTTAAAAAAACTTTTGGAAAATTTGAAACCTCTCTTAGATAATGAAGATAGTATAAATGTCGTAGAGGTTGATAAAAATATCATATTTTATGGAAAATCGGAGATATTAAATTACAATAAAGGGGTTATAATAATATGAAAATCGCATTTATAGATAAAAAAAATGTAGTTTTGAGAGTAGAATACAAGAGCTTAAGAGTTGATGAACAAAAAATTCCATTGCGACTCCTTGATGCAATAGTGCTTGGTGGTTCTTCCTATTTAGAAAACAAAGATATTCTCAAAATAACAAAAGAGGGTGTTAGCTTACTTTTAATATCTGCCCGTAGCGATAATGTGGCAATTATGTTTTCAGCAAAAAGTAAAAATCCCGAATTAAAATTAAAACAATATTATGCTCAAGATAAAGCATTGGATATTGCAAAATATTTTATTAGCGAGAAAATTAAATCTCATAAAAAACAATTACTGGAACATCAAAAAATTTTAGATATTTCAGCTATTTTAATAAAAATTGAAAAAACTAAACGAATTCAAACACTTTTAGGAATAGAAGGAAGTTTTTCTAAACGTTATTTCTCACATTATTTTAAACTTTTTCCAAAAACTTTGCATTTAAGCAAAAGAACTAAAAACCCACCACAAGACCCTTTAAATTCGATATTGTCTTTTTTTTATATGTTAGTTTATAATTTTATTACTGTTCGACTTCTTGCTGTTGGATTTGAACCAAGTATAGGCTTTTTGCATCAACCTTTTCGTTCACACAATGCTTTAGCATCAGATTTCATAGAACTCTTTAGAGCAGATATTAATCAATTTGTTTTTAACTTATTTAATAATGAAAAATTAAAGATTTCAGATTTTACAAGAAACAAAGATACTTTTTATTTAAAATATGATTCTCGTAAAAAAATTTGGGGAAGTTTTCAATCCTTTAATCAAAAATTACTAATGCAATTAGATAAAGAGATTGCTATTATAAAAAAAATGATATAAATAATCTATGCGAAAAAAAGATTTTTTGATTTGTTACGATATTAGTGATGAAAAACGCTTAAGAAAAATAGCTAAAATAATTGAACAAGAAGCTATGAGAATACAACGTTCAGTTTATTTTTATGAACAAGTTAATAAAAAAGAGTTAGATGTTTTAATAAAAACTATTTTGGAAGTTTTAGATGAAAAACTAGATGATTTACGTATCTACACTATAAAAAATAAGGGTATTTCTTTGGGCAAAGCTATTGATTTAAATAATTCATTAATTTTAATATAATTTATTTTAAAGTTATTCTAATAATATTTCTGCTATAATTTCAACATTCACAAAATACCTATATTTAGGGCTTTTGGGAACAAGATATTTAACATTTTACTGTTTTTTGAAATTTAAGTTTCGCACAAGGAGTAAAAAGTCCTAATCTTAGGGCTTCGTTACTATTACAATATGACCCGATTTTTAGGGGATTGAAACATCCCATTTATCTCGATACCCCCCTCTACTGAATTACAATATGACCCGATTTTTAGGGGATTGAAACCATATCCCCCTCGGTGTGTAGTAATTGTTAATCCATTACAATATGACCCGATTTTTAGGGGATTGAAACAGGGTTTACAGAGATAATTGGGTCATCGTCTTCTTATTACAATATGACCCGATTTTTAGGGGATTGAAACTTAAGGACAGCATTGTATCCGTATTCCAAAAGTAACATTACAATATGACCCGATTTTTAGGGGATTGAAACCTTCGTTACTAAGCTGTTCGCTTCTTTACAGCTATTACAATATGACCCGATTTTTAGGGGATTGAAAC
>JAOZPA010000060.1 GCA_029932985.1 Campylobacterales bacterium | reverse complement strand
AACATATTATCACTCACCTTGCCCAAAATTGCAAAAATATCATCATCATTTTTTATATTATTCAAAGCTTTGGTTATCGTAAGATTTTTTATATCTTTAGGTTTATTTTTGAAACTACTGCTAAACATATTTTGACATCTATAACCCAAAGCTTGAGCGGTTGCACTTGCAGTTGTTGTGCCACTTGGGACGGATTCTGCCAAAATAATATAATCATTTGAGCTTTTATAGTTTTGCCCAAACTCTAACCCTTTTTGGAAAACACTCAAAGCATCAATCTTTGCATCATCTGCAATATTTCCACTTGGGGTCATTGCAAAATTATGAATCTTGAAATAATCTAACTTTGGTTTAAGCTCTAACCCCAAATCCAAAATTTCTAAGCTGGAATATGGTTTGAGTAGATGCACTGCTCTAGTCATCAAAGCAGGAGTGGGGACACCTTTTGAAGTTTTTGCAACCTCATCAAGGCTTCGCACCTCGCCCGTGCAGATAAATTCACTATCCAAAATCGGAGTGAGATAGATTTTGCTCGGAATTCCTGCTTGGGTGATTCCCTCTATATTTGCCGTTTTTGTATTGCTGATGGCTAACATAAATGTGGCTCTTTTGCCTCGTAAATTTTCTAAAAAATCAATTTTGCCTGTGATTATTTTTATCATAAATCTCCTTTATTTTGTAAAATATCTAATTGATGCAAAGCCGTAACAGTTTGAAGTTTTGCAAATCTCTATCTGATTTTTATCTATAATTCCGCCTAATGCGAAACATTTTATATCTAATTTATCAACTATTTTTTTTAACTTCTCTATCCCCTTTGGCTCACCCTTGTTTGGAGTGGCAAATATTGGGCTAAAAGTTATCGCATCCGCCCCTAAATTTTGAGCCATTAGGGCTTCGTGTGAGGTATGAGTGCTAATTATTGTAAATAAGTTTAATTTTTTTGCCTCTTGGATTTTGTCGAAATCTTTGCTCGTGAGGTGAACTCCATCGAGATTATATTTTTGGGCTAGTGAAATATTTGAATTTATTAATGATTTGATATTATATTGTTTTGTGATTTTTGCAAAAATTTCCGTTTGGGGACTTAGGTCTTTTGAAACTTTGTCTCTAAAGCAACTAAAATCGGGATTATATTTTCTATAAACTTTGTGAAGAAAAGATTGAAGGGAGTTTAAGTCGTCGTAATATTTGGGGTCAGTTATGAAATAGCTTTTCATCTTTGTTTAATTTCTCTTTTATCTCTTCTAGTAGAGATGTTTGTTTTTTGTTTTCTCTTAGTAGTTCCTCTTTTGTCAAGATGGATTTTAGAAATAGCATAATCATCACACATAGTATAATATAAAAAAATGTTACGATGAGTGCATAGTTTAGATTTACCCAAAAGAAGTTTAGCATTATAAAAAAAGCTCCTACAAAAGCTAGTCCGAAAACTATCCCTTGTAGAAAACTTATCATATATTCAAATAATGATTTTTTCAAAAACTAGTGATTCTCGCTCATTAAAACTGCACCTTGAAGATAGACGAAAGTCAAAATCATAAAGATGAAAGCTTGTAGAATTGCACCAAAAGTAAGTAGTAAAAATCCTGACATTGGAGCTACAAAAGGAGCTAACATCAAAAGTACAAGTAAAAACAGGTCATCACCTTTGATATTTCCAAAAAGTCTGAACGACAATGAGATGATTCTCGAAAGATGTGAAACTATCTCAATAGGAAACATTAATGGAGCTAAGATTTTCATAGGCCCCATAAAGTGAGCAAAATAGGTTTTGACACCATTTTCTCTGATACCCTCATAATTGTAATAAAAAAACACCATTAAAGCTAATGGCAAAGTGAAATTAATATTACTCGTTGGCGATTCAAATCCAGGAATAATACCTATCACATTTGCGAAAAATACAAAAAGCCCAAGAGTAGCGACTAGCGGTAAATAATGTCTAGCAAGTTTTTCGCCCAAAACATCTTTACCCATCGAAATTACACCCTCTAAAAATGCTTCAAACAGATTTTGAGAACCTGCAGGAACTAACCGTAGATAATTTGTAGCTCTTCTGGTTAAAAAAACTATAATCCCTGCGACCAAAAGAGTGTGAGCGATAAATATAAAAGCATGACTGTGGCTGAAAATACCTAAAAAATGAAATACTCTATCTTCCATATAAGCAACCCTTAAAAAAAATTTCGCATATTATATACTAATATTGGTTAAAGCCTACTTACCTTTGAGCTTCGCAGGGAATTTTTATCTTATTTGAGAATGAGACGACCAAATAGTAACTATACAAAAATCATATCAATATTAAAATATTCTTTAAGCTTTTTTAATTTAATTTATCGTATAATTTTTAAAAAAAAGGATAATTTATGGCAGCGGAACTTATTGAACTTGAAGATGGGACATTGATTGAGATTGAAAATCTAGATAATCAGATTGAGCAGATTTCGGGTGGAATGGCAAATCGTGTGGAAAATAATATGGATGTCATCGCCCCAATTTTGAGAAGAGCTTTAGAGCCTATCAGAAATACATTTAATGAACTCAACAAAGATATGAATATCTAAAAAGCTATATTAAGGCAAAATTAAAAGTTCTTATTTCGCAATTATAGATAACTTTATGAGATTTTGATAATATTTTACCTTTCTGTTTTTCGCTCAATTAAGTCATATGAAAATATGCTACCTTTTTTAAAATCAATGTAAATATCAAGTTTCTTCTTTTTCTCGTCAAGATGAATATCCTTCACAAACCTAAAAAGTAATTATACCACAAAAAAAATAAACATTAGTGAGGGGATGGAAAGAGAATTGTCTATTTTTTTAGGTAGAGGTATAGTGAGTAGAGTCCGATAGAGAATATAGGCAAGATGATGCCTATTTCTGGCATAATTACAGAATTTATAGATATTTTAATGAGAAAAAATAGGATTCCCCAGCTGAGTAGTGATGAGATGATGAAAATTGAAGTCATATAGGTTATATTAAAAAATCTTATACTGATAGGTAGTTTATAAAATAGAATTATGATAAAAAATGGAGCAAAAAGTGGGAAGAAAACCATTTTGTATAAAGATGCTCGAATTTTTCCAGTATCTACCTTTTGGTCTTTAAATAAAATCAAAGCCCAAACCGCATCTATTATCGAAATTGCACTTTTACTATTTTTGGCATATAAACTTTTTATAATTTGAGGTTTAAAACCCTCTAAAAGTTTGATACTTTTCTTTTTGGTGAAAACTAATTTGGTGATATTTTCATCCACCACTTTTTTGATAATCTGGGCATCCACAATCTCCCAATATTTATCTTTATATTTGGCAACTTTGGCTTTTATCATCTCCTCTAATTGATTATCCTTGATTTTATAAACCTGAATATTTATCGCCTCTTTTTTAAATCTATCAAATTTTTCAAAATAAACATAGGTATCAAAATGTTTCAAAAAGATATTATTTTGCTGTTTTTGAATTAAATTAAACGATTTGATATTATCGGCATAGGTATTTGCATAAACAAACTCCGTCATATTTAAAGTAATGTGCATAGATGAGATGAAGAGTGCCACGATAAAAATAGGTTTTATCACCTCATCTTTTCCAATTCCACTAGCATAAATCGACAAAAGTTCATTTGTACGGATGATTTGAAATTTTGAAGCGATGAGTGCAAAAATTATAGAGAGTGGTAGAGTAAAATTGATAGCATTTAGAAATTTAAATACAAAAAACAAAACTTTGAGATTTGCAGAATCGGTAATATATTTAAGATTTGGCACAACCTCCACCGCTGTGTAAAAAAGTTGAAGTGAAAAAAATATTATGAAAAAATTTTTAAGATAGGATGCTACTACAAACTTTTTATATAGTTTCAATGCAGATACTTTTTTTTCTACTATATAGTGATGAGATTTTTTCTAGTGGAATTTTTGGAATCTCCAAAACTGCTTCTGAGGCTAAATCTATAATTTTTTCCAAGCAACCCTCTTGCTCTTTTGCAAAACTGCTCAATACAAATTTCACAACACTTTGCGACTGTGGTTTTCCTATCCCTATTCTCACTCGGATATAATCTTTGCCAATCAATGAATCTATCGATTTTAATCCATTATGCCCACCGTGTCCGCCACCTTTTTTAAACCGTATCACACCAAATCCCAAATCCAAGTCATCGTGAATCACTATTATATTTTCAATCTTGTAGTAATTTCTGACCGCTAATATCGACTCTCCCGATAGATTCATATAGGTTGTGGGTTTTAGGAAAAAAAGTGATAGGGTTTTAAAAAGTTCACCTTTAAAAGATGATTTTGATATTTCAGTGGAGTTTAATTGAGCGATTATGGAATCAATTATCATAAATCCGACATTGTGCCTAGTTTGCTCATAAGATTTGGTTGGATTGCCTAAACCTACAATTAAATAGTTCATCACAAATCCTTATTTTTAATATAAATTTTTTAAATCCCCAAACAAAAATTTCCGTTGGGGGACTTTAGCCTATTTTGATTTAATTACACCTACAACAGATATTCTTCCAGATTCCATCATTGTCACATTTGCAGGAATTTCCATATCTCTTATCAAAATTGAACCACCCACATCAAGCTCTGTAACATCCAAAGTAAAACTATTTGGCAGATTCGCAGGAGTACATTTTATAAGCAATCTTTTTTTATTTATAATCAAAACACCCTTATCTTTCATCCCTTTTGGAATTCCCACAGTTTTTACAGGAATCAAAAATTTGGACAAAACACCATCTATCAGCACTTTTAAATCAACATGTTTCAATCTATTTGTCAATGGGTCTCGTTGATAATCTTGAATCACAACTTTTGTAATCGTATCACCAATCTTCACCTCAAAAGCCAGGCCATCCTTCTGTTTCGCATATCGGATAAACTCATTCTCTTTAAATGCCGCATTGATATTCTCAAAACCCTTGCCATAGATATTAGCAATTAGATAACCATCCTTTCTAAGCTCTTTTGAAGCTTTTTTACCAGTACTATCTCTAAGTATGCCTTCTAACATATTATTCCTTTAAATTTTTTAAGAGGCGATTGTAGCTAAATATTGCTTAAAAATTGATTTTACCTCTAGAATAAAAATTGTTAACTAATGAAATTTTTATCTTTTTATAAGCTTATTCTCATTTTTTTTTGATATAATGGTTAATTAAAAAATTAACAGAATGGGTGGTGATGATAGATGCCAGGAATTAAAGTAGGATCAAATGAGTCTTTTGAAGAGGCTTATAGAAAATTCAAAAAGCAAATCGACAGAAACTTAATCGTAACTGAAGCCAGAGCTAGACGATTTTATGAAACTGCGACGGAGAAGAGAAAAAAAGAGAAAATCTCTGCAAAGAAAAAAATGCTTAAAAAACTTTATATGCTTAGAAGATACGAATCTCGACTGTAATATAAAAAATTTACCCTCAATTTATGAGGGTAAAACTTCTCATTAGATACTTTTATGGGGACTTAAGCCTCATACATAAATACAAACCATATAGCGACAATCTGCGAAACCACAATTATCCAATAAGTTATTTGAAAAGATTTTTTCAAAGTTTTATGTCTAAAGAAATTTTGAGACATCAAAGCGGAGAGCGAACCTCCCAATATTGCTAAAGTGTGTAGATTTTTTTCGGGGACTCTGAGTTTTGAGGTACTAGAGATGAGTTTATCATAACCGTAAATCATAATTGTAGTGATATTTACAGCGATGAGATATGCCCCTAAAATGTGAATTTTTTGCACCAAAAGCAGTGTAATTGCGATGGTGATAAGTAGTGAGATTGTACCAAAAAATATAAATGGCGAAGTCTGTTTTCTACCAGCTTTTACCGAAAATGCGGACAATCCCTTTGGAGTATTTTTCACCTCAAACTTAACTTCTTGCGATACAAAGAGGGTTTTAGCATTTACTACTGACCTAATATGCACAAAAACATCTTCGTTTAACTCTTTGGTTCGGATAAATCCAAACCCCTTTTTTTCATCATATTTTACTATTATACCTTTTAGAAATATGCTTTTCAAAAATCACCTTTCATTCTTGATTTGTAATTACTATTTTTTGTTTAACTTCAACCTCGGTTTTGGGGACTACAATATCAATAATCTTATTTCTTGAAATCAGCACATCCACTTTATCACCAACTTTTATTTTGATATTTTCATTATTTTGTTTAATCACCGTCACCACATTTCGTCCATCATCAAATTTCAATTTCAACTTCAACCCATCCAGATAGTCGGTTTTTTTTCCCACTACACTTCCAGCCACACTTCCCGAAAAGGAAGCCACCGCATTTCCAGCCCCATCACCTAGCTGACTTCCTATTAAAAATCCCAGAAACATCCCCAACATCGACCCCGTACCATCACCATCAAGCTTCACCCCTTCGACCTCCACGACAATTGCACTATAACTTGAATTTATACTTCCTATATCTTTTTGACTATATTTTTTATCAGCACATCCACTAAAAATAAAAATCATAATTAGAAATAAAAAAGCAAATATTTTTTTCATCATAGACCTCTCTTATAAAATTATCTTTAATTATAACATATTTGTCTTAGTATTGGTCACGGCTACCTTATCATTTTTATTTTATTGCTTATTAATATAAAATACTCTATACTAACGGAGATTATATCTAGTTTTAAGGAGAAAAGTTTTGTTTAAAAAAATTACATTTGTTATATTATTTATGTTAATATCAGGGGTGAGTAGTTATGCCCAAAATATGCAACTTTGTGTTTATACATCAGATAGTGAAAATACAATGAAGGAAAAAATATCGCCACTAATTCAATATATGCTAAAAAAGTATATGAATGATACAGTAGATATTAGGATAAAATTAAAAATTTATAATAGTTATGAGAAAGCTATATATGCTTTGATTAATGGGGATTGTTCTATTGCACGATTTGGTCCAGCTAGTTATGTTTTAGCCAAAAAAGCTGAGCCAAATATTAGATTAATTGTGATGGAGAGCAAAAAGGGCAAAAAAATTAATTATGGACATTTTATAGTTCATAAAGATTCTAAAATTAATTCTTTGGCTGAGATAAAGGGAAAAACCGTTGCTTTTGGAAATAAATTATCTACAATTGGTAGATATTTGGCACAAAGTGAACTCTTAAAGCAAAATATTAGCGCAAAAGATTTGAAATCTTTTGATTATTTATCACGACACGACAAAGTATCTAATCAGGTTTATACCCATAAATATGAAGTGGGTGTGGTAAAAGATAACTCTTGTCAAGGGACAGAACTTAAAAAAATTGCCACTTTTAAAGCTATTACAAAACCGTGGATAGCCTCTGCAAATATGGATGAAAAAAGCTTTAATAAAATACAAAATCTTTTTTTAAATATAACTGATAAAAAAGTTTTAAAAGGTCTTAAAAATAGTGGGTTTGTGAAAGGTACGGATAGTGAATATAATTTTGTCAGACAAGCTATTGAAAATGCAAAAAAATTCAATGAAAAATAGAAATCTAAAAGAGCTATATTAATGCAGTTACCAAAATTTACTCACCTACATCTCCACACCGAATACTCCCTGCTTGATGGGGCAAATAAGATAAAAAAACTGGCGAAGAGGGTCAAGGAGCTTGGGATGACCTCCGTAGCGATGACTGACCACGGTAATATGTTTGGGACGATAGATTTTTACAACACGATGCGAAAAGAGGGGATTAAGCCCATTATTGGAATTGAAACCTATCTGCATAATCAGGAGGAGCTTAGTGACAAAAGTGTAAAGCAACGGTTTCACCTCTGCCTCTATGCCAAAAATGATATTGGCTATAAAAATCTGATGTATCTTAGCTCAAAAGCCTATATGGAGGGATTTTACTACTATCCCCGAATCAACAAAAAACTTTTGCAAGAGCGAAGTGAGGGGCTTATCTGCTCCTCTGCTTGTCTTCAGGGTGAGGTGAGTTGGCATCTGAATTTGAGTGAGCGAAATCTCAAAAATGGGGCAAAGGGTTACGAAAGGGCAAAAGAGGTCGCTTTAGAATACAAAGAGATTTTTGGTGATGATTTTTATCTTGAGCTTATGAGGCACGGGATTGGTGACCAGCTCCGAATCGATAATGATTTGATAAGAATTTCACAAGAGACGGGTATCAAGATAATTGCTACAAATGATACTCACTATATTCAAGCAAACAATGCTGCTTCTCACGAAGTTTTTATGTGTATTGCGATGAATAAAACTCTCGATGACCCCAAACGGCTAAAGCATTCTGTGCATGAATTTTTTCTAAAGTCCCCAAGCGAAATTGCGATGCTTTATGCAGATATTCCCGAAGCTATCATTAATACTCAAGAGATTGTTGATAAGTGCAATCTGGAGATTAAGCTAGGAAACCCCACACCGCCAAATTTTAAATTTGTAAAAGAGTATGCTAGTCGTGAGGGGTTGGACTTTGATAATGATACTGATTATTTTATTCATAAATGCCGTGAGGGGCTAAAAGAGAGATTAAAATATGTGCCAAAAGAGAAACATCAAGAGTATAAAGATAGGTTGGAAGTTGAGATAGATATTATTGTCAAGATGAAATTTCCGGGATATATGCTGATTGTTTGGGATTTCGTGCGGGAAGCAAAAAAAAGAGATATTCCCGTCGGCCCTGGAAGGGGTAGTGCGGCAGGTTCACTTGTCTCCTATTCTCTTGAGATTACCGATATTGACCCGTTACCTTATGGTTTGCTTTTTGAGCGATTTTTGAATCCTGAGCGGGTTTCGATGCCAGATATTGATATGGATTTTTGCCAATCCCGTCGTGGGGAGATTATAGATTATGTGGTCGATAAATATGGTCGGGCAAATGTGGCTCAAATTATCACCTTTGGTAAGCTTTTGGCAAAAGGTGTGATTCGTGATGTGGCTCGTGTGTTGGATATGCCATATTCAGAGGCTGATAAAATGGCAAAACTTATCCCCGATGAGCTGGGTATAAATTTGGAAAAATCCTATGAGAAAGAGCCAAAGATTGAGGAGTTGACTCGTCAAAATCCATTAGCTAAACGGGTGTGGGATTTCGCTTTGCAACTTGAGGGTCTAAACCGAAATGCAGGAATTCACGCCGCTGGGGTGGTTATTAGCAATGAGGAGCTGTGGCACAAAACACCACTTTTTAAACCTACGGGTATGGATACTTTGGCGACTCAATATAGTGGTAAGTATGTGGAAGATGTGGATTTGATTAAGTTTGACTTTTTGGGTTTAAAGACCCTCACCGTTATTGAAGAGGCAAATAAACTTATCGAAAAATTGCATGGTAAGCGGATTGACTTTCGGGCAAAAGACCCCAATGACAAAAAAGTTTATGAGCTGATTCAAACAGGTCACACCATCGGACTTTTTCAGATTGAGTCGGCTGGAATGCAAGAGTTAAATCGAAAACTAAAACCTGAAAATTTTGAAGATATAATTGCGGTGTTGGCTCTTTATCGTCCCGGTCCCATGGAGTCTGGAATGGTTGATGATTTTATAGACAGAAAACATGGACGGGCAAAAATTGATTATTTTCACGATGAGTTTGAAAAAGCCCTAAAACCGATTTTAGAGCCAACTTATGGAGTTATTGTTTATCAAGAGCAAGTTATGCAGATTGTGCAAGAGATTGGTGGATTTTCACTTGGTGGGGCAGATTTGGTTCGTCGAGCAATGGGTAAAAAAATTGTAGAGGAGATGGATAGACTCAAGGGTGAGTTTGCAGATGGCGGGGTGAAATTGGGATATAATAAATCTTATTGTGAAGAGCTTTTTGATTTGATTGTGAAATTTGCAGGATATGGATTCAATAAATCTCACTCCGCTGCTTATGCCCTCATCACTTTTTACACCGCATATCTAAAAACCTATTATCCTCAAGAGTTTATGGCGGCAATTCTCACGAGTGATAAAGATAATACTGATAAAGTTGTGAAATATATTGATGAGGTGAAAAGGCTAGGTTTTGGGATTTTACCTCCAAATGTCAATCGAAGTTTCATCGAATTTAGTGCAGTTAGAGAGAATGACAAAGATAATATTCTTTTTGGTTTGGGGGCAATTAAAGGTGTGGGGGAGGTTGCGATTTTATCAATTTTGAAAGCTAGAGAGGATAAACCTTTTGCTGACCTTAGTGATTTTATATCCCGTGCAGGGGCAAAAGTCAATAAAAAAGTGATAGAATCCCTCATAAAAGCGGGAGCAATGGATATTTTTGGATTTTCCAGACTCGCACTTTTGAGGCAGGTAGAAAAAATAACAGAAGCGATGGGCAGAGCCACTCAAGCTAAAAAATTGGCTGTAAATTCCCTTTTTGGAGATGACGAAGAGATGACAACGATAAAAGTAGAGATTGAAAATGCAGATGAGTTTGAATTAAAAGAGATTTTGGAATATGAAAAGGAGAGTACGGGGCTTTATATTTCTGGGCATCCACTCGATGAATTCCGCCCCCAACTGGAAAAAATAAATTACACTCTTTCTAGTGAAGTTGAACATATTAAAGATGGAAGTCGTGCTTTGCTCATCGGTAAAGTGGAGGATATAACCACCAAAATTAGCAAAAAAGGTAATAAATTTGGGATTGTAAATCTGCTTGATTTTCACGGAAATATTGAGTTTATAGTTTTTGCTAAAACAGTTGAAGAGCTAGAAACTATGGATTTATCCCAACCTATCGGATTTAAAATTATCATAAATATAGATGGCGATAAAATCAATAAGCGAGTTTTAAGTGTGATGACACTCGATAAAACCAAAAAAGAGAAAGTCAAAACTACAATGAGCGAGGCCCCTCAAATTCCACTTCTTCTCAAAATCAACTATTCCGAAGACTTAGAAGTGATAAACCAACTCAATTATCTAGTGCAAAATCACCGTGGGGGCAGAGAACTACGAATTGTAATAACCTCAAAACTTCAAGATATTTGGCTAGAATCAAATCTAAAAGTAGCAAATTCAATCGAAACCGAACTACAAAAAATTAATGAAATTGAGATTATGGAGGCTTAGTCAAAGTCCCCCAACCGCTACTCTATTATTAAACCAAAATTAGAATGGAGATGAGTTTTAAATCGGTGAGGGGTCATTAAGCCCAAATTTTACGATAAAGAGTCAAAATAATCGTTTCATATTTAATCTAAATCTTATTTATGCCGTGTATAATATGTTTTTTAATATTAAAGGCTAAATTGATGACAAATTTTAAAAATATGGTAGATAGTTATGGTTCACCGCTATTTGCTTATGATTTTGACTATATGAAAAATCAGTATGAGGAGTTAAAAGAGGCTTTTCGTGCCAGAAAGTCGCTAATCTGTTATGCGGTTAAGGCAAATTCAAATCTTTCGGTGATTTCCCATTTTGCGAAGATGGGTGCAGGGGCGGATTGTGTTTCGATTGGTGAAGTGAAGAGAGCGATTATGGCAGGAATTCCTAAGTATAAAATTATTTTTAGTGGTGTGGGGAAGAGTGATAGTGAGATAAAAGAGGCTTTGAAGCTTGATATTTTGATGATAAATTTAGAGAGTGAAGCGGAGATGACAAGAGTTGAGCTGGTCGCTAAAGAGTTGAATATGAAGGCTCGGATTAGTGTGCGGGTAAATCCAAATGTTGACCCTTTGACCCATCCATATATCTCGACGGGGCTTCACAAAAATAAGTTTGGAGTGGATATAAATACTGCAAAACGGATGTACATAAAAGCTAAGAATTCTGAATTTTTGGAGGCGGTTGGAGTTCATTTTCATATCGGCAGTCAACTCACCAAATTAGCTCCCATTGCGGAATCTATAAAAATCGTTTCTAGCTTTTTGCGAAATTTGAAAGCTTTAAAAATCAATATTAAATTTTTTGATGTTGGGGGTGGAATCGGGATAGATTATGAGGGCGAAAAGACGATAGAACTTTATGATTATGCTCAAAGTATTTTTATGAATCTTACGGGACTTGACATCACTGTGATTTGTGAACCGGGGAGATTTTTGGTGGGGAATAGCGGATATTTTGTGACTAAAGTGCTATATGAAAAGCAAAATGAGGATAAAAGATTTATCATTGTTGATGGGGCTATGAATGATTTGGTTCGTCCAACTCTCTACCAAGCTTACCATAAAATTGAGGTTTTAAATGACAATAAAGAGTTGAGTAAAGCCGATGTAGTGGGTCCGATTTGTGAAAGTGGAGATTATTTTGCAAAGGATAGGGAGTTGCCACAAACTGCCCATAATGATTTGCTCGTTATCAAAAGTGCAGGGGCTTACGGTTTTACGATGAGTAGCAATTATAATACAAGGGGTAGGGTGGCTGAAATCGCAATTGAGGGCAATGAAACTAGAATCATCCGAAAGCGAGAGAGTTTTGATAATATGATAGCTTTGGAGAAAGATTATCTTTGCAATTAATTGGTGTTGATTTAGTTGAAATTGAGCGAATAAAAAAATTTATGGCAAGATTTGGCACAAAAGCCCTTGCCAAATTTTTAGATGAAGATGAGATGAAACTGGTCAAAAATCCCTCCAGCGGTGCGGGGTTTTTCGCCACCAAAGAGGCAGTCTCAAAAGCATTAGGGGTAGGAATTGGCAAAGAGTGTGGTTTTAAAGATATTAAAATTTACAAAACTGCCCAAAATGCCCCCTACTTCACCCTATCCAAAAAAATCATAGAAAAATACAAAATCACAAACACTTCACTTTCAATCACCCACGATAAAGGTTTGGCAATCGCCGTTGCCATTATAGAATGCGACAAAAAAAGAGAATATCCACTCTCCCACTAAATATAAAGTTAATTTTGGGTTATATCATTTTAAGTTTTTTTTTGATAATATAGAATCTAATTCTTTAAAAGGATAAAAAATGACTCAAATTAAAACTAAATTAACTTTGGCTGTAATGTTGATTATTTCAACGGGATGTTCCACCTCTTATTTTAAAAATAATGGAAATTTGGATAAAAAAGTTTCTACAAAAACTATTTCAATTATTTCACCTCAAACTAAACAGTATAATATAGGTAGGAAAAGTGTAAAAGGTGAGCTTTTTGATGAAGATATAACATTTAATTCTACAAATAAGTATCTATTGATAAAAAATTCAAAATGGATGTTGCCTTTGGTGTTAAAAGTGATGGACGGGGATAAAGTGATTAAAAGTTTTACCTTAAAAGATGAAAAAAAAGAGATTAAATTTCTTGTGCCGACTAATATATTAAAAAGTGGAATGAATATAAAAGTTGAAAATAGTTTTTTTAAAACTGTTTTGATGAATTCTAAAATTAAATAGGGAGATGATATGAAAAAGATTATTGGATTTGCCATTATGGCAGTAGTTTTTGTAGGATGTGG